>JAUWDQ010000144.1 GCA_030608745.1 Pseudomonadota bacterium
GGATGGTTTAGCCTTCGATGAAGGACTTGAACTTACCCAGGCCTTCCTTGATCTCCGACGTGTTGATGCCCGAGTAGGCCAAGCGAATGTAGAAGTTTTGGTCTCTTTCCATGGCTCTGCCAAAGTGCAGCCGTGTGCAAACCGAAACGCCGATTTCGTTCAGCAGAGTTACTGGAGGGGGCAATCAACAATACAAAGGTGCCTTTTTTCATCTTTTCCCCGGAAAGAAAACCCTTTGGCATTCCCTTGGTGGAAGCCTGAGTCTCTTGAGCCCTACCTCCGCGAGCTGCGAGATGGGATCGTACATCTGTGAAACGGGAGGACTGTAGGAAAGCTCCGCATCCATAAGGTCGTAAAGCGTCATCCCACCGTGTATTGCCAGGGCGAAGATGTTAATCCTCCAACCCGCCCCCTCCTCTCCCACGGCTTGCGCGCCGAAAACCCTCCCGTCCTTGGAATCCACGACGACCCTTAGGTTCATTTCCTTTCCATCGGGAATGTAGTGGGGCTTTATTTCCCCTTTCGTGGAGATGGCCTGAGCATCACGACCCAGGCGCTTCGCGGCCTCGAGGGTATATCCAGTAGACGCGACTTCCAGCCCCCCTATAACCGTGAGGAAGGTATTGAGCGCTCCGGGGTATGCCGTATTTCCTCCGGCGGCATTTGTTCCGGCCACCATCCCTTGCCTATAGGCTGAAGTGGCAAGCTGCATCACCGTGGGCGTCCCATCGATGCGAGAGTAGGTTTGGACAAGGTCGCCTGCGGCATACACGCCCTTGGCGGAGGTTTCCATCCGATTGTCCACCACCACCGATCCCCTTTCGGTTTTTGCTCCCACCATTTCAGCGAGCTTGGTGTTCCCCCTCATACCCACGGCCATGACCACGATGTCGCATTCGATGGTCTCACCGGCTATCTCCACTGATTCCACCTTTTTGGCACCGTTGATACGGTCGATGCCTTTGCCGAAGAGCACCCTGATTCCCAGTTTTCCCAGATGCTCAACGATGATCTTTCCCATCTCCGGATCAAGATTGCGCGGAAACGGGGGCGGGGTCCTCTTGGTTACCGCCACGTCAAGTCCCAGTGCCCGTAATCCCACCGCCACCTCCAGACCTGAAGCACCACCACCAACGACCACCGCCCTCTTCTTCTTCGACGATTTGGCCGCCTCGAGAAGAGCCCTGCTGTTCTCGATGTCCGACATGAAATGGACCCCCTTCCCCAAAAGCTCCTTCGCACCAGGGACTGGAAGGTTAATGGGAGATGCACCCGTTGCCAGAATCAGCGAGTCGTAGCGGATCTCCTTCTCCTCCGAGGTTTTAAGGTTTAGCGCTTTGACCACCTTTTTATCGTTATCAACGGAGACAACCTCATGATGCAGGAACTTGGTCAACTTATTCCTAACCTCGGGAACAGTGTACTTAAGCTCCTCGAAGTCCTTAACCAGTCCCTCAATCACATAGGGAAGGCCGCAGGGGGAAAACTGGTCGAAGTCCCTCTTCTCAACGATGGTTACGTGGCATTTGCGGTTGAAGCTGAGGGCGCTCTTCGACGCGTAAAGGCCACCGACACCAAGCCCAACGATGACTATCTCCAACGGTTGATTTTCGGGCATGGAAACACCTCAATCCGCGAGACAGGGCTGGCGCGCCGCAGTAACTTCATCCAGCCTTTGTACCTTGGCGTTTTTCGGCGCATCATGGAGTAGGTCCGGTGTCTCCTCCGCCTCATTTGCTATGATTTTGCAGGTCTCTATAAATTCATCGAGAGTTTCCTTTGATTCAGTCTCCGTCGGCTCTACCATGATAGCTCCGGGGACCACCAGGGGAAAATAGATGGTGGGCGGATGAAAACCACAATCTATGAGCCGCTTTGCTACATCTAATGTAGTGATTTTATGCACATTCAGTTTCTTATCAGAAAAGACACATTCGTGCATACATGGCCTATCGTAGGGAAGATTGAACACCGTCTTGAGACTCTCTTTAACATAATTCGCATTTAACACAGCCAGTTGACTGGCCTTCTTGAGGTTCTCCGGCCCCATACTCATGATGTAACTGTATGCCTTGATCATAACCCCAAAATTTCCGTAAAAGCCGTGAACTTTTCCAATAGAATCGGGGTACTCGGATGACAGGCGATAGGTCCCCTCCTCTTGGACAACTCGAGGAACAGGCAAGAATGGCTCGAGGTGTTTTTTGACGCATACCGGGCCGGAGCCGGGCCCCCCACCCCCGTGCGGAGTCGAAAAGGTCTTGTGGAGATTTAAGTGCATGACATCAACCCCGATCTTGCCCATCTCCACAATCCCCATGACCGCGTTCATATTTGCCCCATCGCAGTAGACGAGGCCCCCTTTTCCGTGGACGATTTCGCCAATCTCCCTGATATTCTCCTCAAAGAAACCGAGGGTATTGGGGTTGGTTACCAGGATTCCAGCCACATCCTCGTCCATCACCTCTGCTACGGCCTCTGGAGAGAGGATCCCGTCTTCATTGGATTTCACCGGAATCGGGTGGAAATCGCACAGGGAAACGCTTGCCGGGTTCGTCCCGTGAGCCGTATCAGGAATAAGGAACTTCGACCGATGCTCCCCCTTGCTCCTCAGAAAGGCATAGATGAGCATAGTCCCCATCAATTCCCCTTGGGCACCGGCTGCCGGTTGGAGGGTCGTCGTATCCATCCCCGTGATTTCGGAAAGGAAACGCTCCAAATCGTACATGAGCTTGAGCGCTCCCTGGACCATGGAGGGAGGAAGAAGGGGGTGAGCCCCGGTAAATCCCGGAAGGCTCGCATACTTTTCGTTTACCTTGGGATTATATTTCATGGTACACGAACCCAGGGGATACATGCCCGTGTCCACTCCGTAGTTCCACTGGGAGAGCCGGGTGTAGTGTCTTACTACATCCACTTCGCTCAGCTCGGGAAAATCCGGCACAGGACCAACGAGGCCCTCGTCAATCGGAGAAGATTCAACATCCCGCCTGGGCATCGAAAATCCACACCTCCCGTTCCCCCCTTTTTCCCAGAGGAGCGGTTCATTCATTACCAAACCAGTTGTACCTAATATCTCTTTCATGACTCAATCCCTTTCACGAGGATACCCATGTCTTCCTTCGTCTTGGTCTCCGTCACGCCCATGAGATAACAATTGTTCAGCTCGGGATAATAAGAGGCAAGTGGTAAACCAGCCACAATCTTCTGATCCAACAATCTCTTGTACGTACGTTCAAAGTTACTCGGAAATTCGACAACGAATTCATTAAATGTGGGGCTGTCAAACTTGACCTTAAAACCCGCCTCCTCCAGTCGGCCCTTGAGGTATCCAGTTTTGTCGTAGTTCAACTTGGCCAACTCCCGAAGGCCATGCTTGCCCAGGGAGGCCATATATATGGCGGCTCCCAATGCACAAAGACCCTGATTGGTACATATGTTTGACGTAGCCCTTTCCCTCCGAATATGCTGTTCCCTCGTTGCCAGCGTCAGAACAAACCCTTGCTTGCCAGCCATGTCAACGGTCTTGCCCACGAGACGGCCAGGCATACTGCGTACATATTTCATCCTACTGGCGAAAATACCGAGAGACGGCCCACCGAAAGACTGGGGAATACCCAGGCTCTGTCCTTCGCCGCAGACGATATCTGCCTCATAGCTCCCCGGATTTCTCAGGAGGCCGTAGGCCAGGGCCTCTGTAAAGGACGCAATGGACATGGCCTCACGCTCCGAGGCCTTTTCACGCAGTGCAGCCAGATCCTCAACGCAACCGAAGAAGTTGGGCGATTGGATAGCGATAGCGGCAAGCTCAGCCATTCCATCTAAGGCCGAAAGGTCAGTCCTTCCACTCTCTAAATAGGGAAGCTCTACCACCTCGTACCCTGTGGGCCAAAGATAGGTCTTAACAACCTCTCTGTAATGAGGATGAATAAGACGAGAGATGGCAACTTTCTTTTTCTTGGTAATGCGAGTTGCCATGAGCAGCGCCTCGGCCAAAGCAGATGCACCGTCATACATGGAGGCGTTAGCCACCTCCATCCCCAGTAAGCGACAGATCAAAGTCTGATACTCAAAGATCCCTTGAAGGGTCCCCTGGCTCACCTCGGGCTGATAAGGAGTATAAGACGTAACAAACTCTGAACGGCCGAGCAGACTCAAAACCGAAGAAGGCACAAAATGCTCGTAACTGCCAGCCCCCACGAAAACCTTGTATTCCGGCATCGTGGCCATGGTGTCGGCAAGGGAAGCCATATGCCGATTCAATTCCCATTCTGTCAATGGGTCAGGGAGGTTGAAGGGCTCCTTTTTTCGACAATCCTCCGGGACCGTGGAAAAAAGCTCCTCGAGGCTGCCTACCCCTACCACCTTCAGCATGGCAGAAATATCGTCATCAGTATGAGGTAAATAACGCATCTACTGGCCCTCCTTCGTCACCTTTTTCAGGATAGCTTCCCTGATTGACCCCCTGGTATAGAGGGTATCCATCTCAGTGAGATCAGTCGGCTTAATATCTATCATCCACCCCTCATCATACGGACTCTCGTTCACAAGCCCCGGCGAATCCACCAACGCGGTGTTTACCGCAATAATCTCTCCGCCAACGGGCATATAGCAATCGACAACCGCTTTGACCGACTCTACCACCCCGAATGGCTCCCCCTTTTTAATACTATCCCCCACTTGAGGCAACTCCACATACACAATCGCCTGGAGCTGATCTTGGGCATAGTCATCAAGGCCAACCCTGACCTTATCCCCCTCAAGCTTGGCCCATTCATGGTCTTCAGCATAACGATAATTCTCAGGCAGATTTAACTCATCGATCGATTTCATAACCAATCCTCCTGATATAAGAGGTGTTTATATCCTCCTACGACCCTAACATCAAACCGGTATCACCTCACAAACCATTTAGCTCCTGACAATTGTATTTGACCCCATGTGATCGCTCCATGAGGCAGTGCGCCAATTCCAGGACCATGATAATGTATACTCAGAAAAAACAGGGGAGCTCCGGAACAATTCCGAAGCTCCCCTGTCCTTTTACCTGAGAGATTACCCTCTGCCCGGAGGCTACAGGCTTTCCCCTTCGGCGGCCTTACAAAAGGCTCTCTCCAGAGGATACAAGGGGTTACGGTCCTTTTGCCTGAGAGTTTCCCCCGCCTTACCGGGGTTTCACCTTCGGCGTTCCGCCCAGCGGTAATGTCCGCCCGCGGAATCTCTCCCATAACCCATTAATATCAATTAGCAGAAAAGTGGGAGTCAGTCAAGGAAAAAATGACGGAGTTTCGTGGGTTTTTGGAAAACACCGTTGTCCACGAGGATAATGCGCTGGACGAAGGTGAGTAGGCGGGGAATACTTACCTCTTACGCCTTTCCAGTTCCCTTTTCACCAGATATGCGGCCCCTAAAATTCCCGCATCGTCTCCACATCTCGCCCTCTCCACCTTCACCCTTTTTCCCATGGAGCCGAGAGCCCTCTCCTCGAGTTCCCTCCTGGCGGGATCAATAAAGAGATCGAAAGCCTCGCATACCCGGCCACCAATGACCAGGAGCTCCACATTCAAGAGGTTAACGAGGTTGGCCAACCCCACCCCCAAATACATGCCCATTTTTTGGAAGATCCCCCGGGAGAGGCGATCACCACTCCTGGCCGATTCATAGACCATCTTCGAGGTTATTGTTTCAAGTTCACCCCCGCATCGCTCGACCAGGTCCGTCTTCTCGTCACCTTTTATGGCTTCAATGGCCATGCGCCTTATGGCACTGCCCGATGCAAATGCCTCGAGACATCCCCGGCTTCCACACTGACAGGGAGGACCATCCACGTCAATGATCATATGCCCGATTTCCCCTGCTTTGCCCTCAGTTCCATGCCAAATATCCCCATTGAGGACGATCCCTCCTCCCACGCCAGTACCAAGGGTCAGGCAGCAAAAATCCTTCACACCCCTGGCAGCTCCCAACCATCCCTCCCCCAGGCTGAAGGCGTTGGCATCGTTTTCGATGAAGATGGGCATACGAAATCCGCCTTGGAGCCGAGATCGGATATCGAAGCCCTCCCAACCGGGAAGGTTAGGCGACTGGGATACGATTCCCCGGTCCAACGCAATGGCCCCTGGAATCCCAAAACCCCCACCGATGACTTCGAACTCTTCCTCCGGAAATCTCCGCAAAAACTCGTGGATCTTCGACAGGATATTCTCCGTCACCCTTTCCCTACCCCGCGATGCATCAGTGGGAAAGCTGATCTTATGGAGGATCTTGCCCTCGGGATTGACGGCAGCTACCCTTACATTGGTGCCGCCCAAATCTACGGCAATGATTACTTCTTCCATACGTTCTTCCGCCGACACCGATTGCAGAAGGGATTAACCCCTTGATGGGTATCTCCACCCCTCGCCCTCGAAGTTATTGCGCTACCTACCCCCTTCAAGGGCCCGCTGTCTTAGCCCTCTCATAGTGTTTTTCGACCGTTCCGACTCAAGGGGTTAACCGAAAAAGGGTGGGAAGAAAACGGGTTTCCTTGTGTAAGCACAAAAAAATAAACCCGGGAGACTTTTCGGTCTCCCGGGTTGAGCCTGACTTAATACATGCCGCCCATTCCCCCTGGTGGCATCGGAGGGGGCATCTCGGCCTTCTTCTCCGGTTTCTCGGCCACCATGGCCTCAGTGGTGATCAGCAACGACGCCACACTGGCGGCATTCTGCAGGGCAAAACGAACCACCTTGGTAGGATCAATAATGCCGGCCTTGATGAGATCTGTGTACTCCTC
>JAUWDQ010000285.1 GCA_030608745.1 Pseudomonadota bacterium
AGGGAAGAGGGAAAACCGTCCTTACCCTTTAAAGGCGGTGTTCAAGCTCATAAAATCCGAAATGATAGAGGTTAGTGAGTGTAACCCGGTCCAAGCCATCTCGGATGTGATCACCTTTCCCCCGATGCCCGCGGACTTAATCCCACCGGATAGATTGCTGGCAAGGTTTTCACATCTCGTTAAAAGGGTGCCTTTCCATGAACTCCGTTTCGCCAAGGATCACTCCTTTTGGCCCAATATCGACGGAAGTTTCAGCAAGGTTGGCATAAAAAATGCTGATAGAGGTTCTGTACATGGAAAACAAAATACCCATTAAGTCCCCTTCCACTGCATCTCAGATTATCGATGGGGAGGCGGTGATCATCGTCCCCTCGGAACAGATGGTCAACGTTTTGAACCCTGTGGGAAGCCGTATCTGGGATTTAACCGACGGGAGAAGGAGGATTGAGGAAATCGCCGAGATCCTCGCGCAGGAGTTCGATGTCTCCTACGAAACCGCCCTCAAAGATGCCATCGAATTTACGAGGGGCCTAGCCGAAAAGAAGGTTATGGGCTTCGCAGGGGAGGGGAAAGAGAAGAAATAAGAATGAGGACGTATACCAACCCTTATACCAAGATTGTCAAGAAAACCCTGGACAGGCTCATCCCTTTTACCGTCCACTGGGAATTGACTTACCATTGTAACCTTCAGTGCCCTCACTGTTACATCGTTCCACAAAACTCAAGGGAAGAGCTCTCCTCGGGAGAAATCGCTGCAATCCTTGATCACCTGAAGGAAAGGGGAACCCTTCATGTCATTTTCAGTGGGGGAGAAATCCTAACGAGAGAGGACTTCTTCGACATCGCCCGCTACGCGAGGAAGAAGGGATTCGCACTGAGGCTCCTGACGAATGGGACCCTCATCGATGAAACAGTAGCCGATCAGGTCAAGGACTTGCATCCGTTGTCCGTTGAGGTGAGCCTCTACGGTTCAACACCAGCAACCCATGATCGAATTACGGCCTGCCCGGGTTCTTTTAAAAGGAGTTTGAAAGCATTGGGCCTCTTAAATGAAAGGTCCATCCGAACAATAGTCAAGAGCCTCATTATGAAGGGGAATGCCGAGGAATTTCAATCAATGAAGGCATTAGCCCGAGAGCTCGGCTCCCAGTTTCTCTATGACCCGATCATCATTCCAAGGATGGATGGGTCGATGGAGCCCTGTAGTAATCGCCTTGACCGAGAAGAGCTCTATGCTTTGCACTACCCCGAAATCCAGACGAAGGGGGAGGATGGGAATTCCGAAGAGGATGATCTCTCATGTTCGGCCGGCATGAATACCCTCTCCATCTCTCCGTATGGAGACGTATATCCCTGTGCTGGATTCAAGGAGAGCGGGGGTAATTTGACCCAAAACTCCCTGTCGGAAATTCAACATTCCCCCATATTCTCCGAGATCAGGTCCACCACCCTATCAGACCTTCGGGAATGTAAGGGGTGCAAACTCGTTCAATACTGCACCCGATGCCCGGCCCTTGCGTGGATGGAAACCGGGGATCTCTTGGGGCCTTCCGAGGCAAACTGTCTTTTGGCCGGGGTAACCAAAAGCATCATTGATGACAAACGAAAAAAGACTGCTGTTTAGCGTCGAACCTCTCACCCTATTCAAAACATCATCAGGGGAAAACCTACATGAAAGAGGAAAAGAAGAAGAAAAAAAAATACGAGAAGCCGAAAATTATCTACCGAAGGGAGATCGAAACCTTGGCTGTCACTTGTGATTCGGCCCTTCAACCTTGGGGTAATTGTAGAATAACCGCTCCCTGCCTCTACCTGTATACCTGATATCGCAAACCACTATGAATGATCTCAGATATAGAAACGTGATCCACCATTTCATCCTGGAACAACTCCGTAAGGGGAAGGGGATCACTTTGAAGGTGTCAGGAAGGAGCATGCGCCCCTTGATCGAGGAGGGGGATGTCATTCACGTT
Source organism: Pseudomonadota bacterium (assembly GCA_030608745.1). Lineage (GTDB taxonomy): Bacteria > Desulfobacterota > BSN033 > WVXP01. Next base: position 1,974 of record JAUWDQ010000285.1, read on the forward strand.
GAAAAATGCGACCCAACGGCGCTCTCCATCGGGGACATCATAACCTTCAAGAAAAACGAGGTATATTTAACGCATAGGGTACTGTGGGTAAGGAAAAGGGATAATGGTATAATCTTGATAACAAAGGGAGATAATGAAATCGATGTAGACCCATTAGTCTCGCCGGATGAAATTGTTGGAAAAGCCGTGGCCATAAAAAGAGCGAATCGAACCCGTCATCTTGACACGTTCCACCTGCGCATAATCAATCGTATCTCGGGGATACTCTTCTTGATGGAAACGATTTTCATCCTTTTTTATCGGTTTGAAGTGGCCAAGATTATCCCTTCAAGGACATACGTTCATGCTACCTTTAAACCATCCCTCCTCTATCGCCGTCTCAGGAAAAGAGGCCTAAATTTCGCAACGCGCATCATCATGTAAAGGAACCCCGGATACCATTTCACTTTTACCAATACGAATGTAGCATTCTAAATAATTGCGGATAATTCAAACAAGGGTTAAATCCTAAATCCTAAGCACTAAATACTAAACAATATCTAAATCCAAATGACCAAAACCTTATTTTACCTTTTCTACTATAGAACCGAAGATTTTCATAAGCTCAGTAGCTTCGTTAATCAATGATTGCTTTCTCTTTTCTGCGTCTTCTCTCCTCACCTCGATAAGCCTCAGCCAATACCTGCTCTCTTTGGCTTCCTTGCGACAAATCTTGACCCTCATTGCAAAATCCTTCTTGCTTAAGGCTTCATTGGCTTCGATGTAATTCGCCCCTACTGAACCCGAAGACCTGATAATTTGCCTCATTATTTCAATGTTTGCCATTGTTTTCGGAAGAATTCTTACAAATCCTATTACTTCTTTGGCAAATCTCAGGGTTCGCTCTTCTAAATCATACTGTTTTGAGTTTTTAACTTCGGTCATTTGAGTTTGTTTAGAGATTAGAAATTAGTAATTAGTATTTCCCGGATTAGTATTTAGAGTTTC
>JAUWDQ010000010.1 GCA_030608745.1 Pseudomonadota bacterium
CCAACCATGTCTATCAGAACGATTTGAAGCAGTTGATAACCTCAGCCTTCTAAAGGAAGTTATGAAGCAGAGTTTCCAGAAGGCGCTGAAAATAAAGCCTCCAAGGGATTTTTTTATCTCTTCGGAGGCTTTTGTATTTGGGGAGGTGATCCGATGAATGAGAAGGAGGTAAAAAGGCAGCTTTCTGCGCTACTCAGTGCAGACGTAAAAGGATATAGTCGCCTTATGGAGGAGGATGAAGTTACGACCGTCCGCACATTAGAGGAGTACAGAGGCGTTATCAGTGGACTCATTGAGAAACACCGCGGACGTGTAGTGGATTCCCCTGGAGACAATTTGCTGGCTCAGTTTACAAGTGTAATAGATGCAATGGAGGCTGCGGTTGAAATTCAGAAGGAACTCAAAGCCAAGAACGCTGATCTGCCTGAAAACCGCAGGATGGAGTTTCGGATCGGTATTAACCTTGGAGATGTAATTGCTGAAGGGGGGCGGATATACGGGGACGGCGTCAATATCGCCGCACGAGTGGAGAGCCTATCTGATAGTGGAGGAATCAGTGTCTCTGGTACTGCTTACGACCAGATCGCAAAGAAGCTGCCTCTAGGGTATGAGTTCTTAGGGGAACAAACGGTAAAGAACATAGAAAAACCGGTGCGCGTGTACCGAGTGTTAATGGACCCAGAAGCGGCGGGAAAGGTGATCGGTGAAAAAAGGCCAATATCGAGACATTGGCGGTGGGCAGCGGTCGCACTGATTGTAGTGGCCGGGGCACTGGTGATCTGGAACTTTTACTTCCGCCATCCGTTTGAGCCTGCATCAGTTGATAAAATGGCCTTTCCTCTGCCGGATAAGCCTTCAATCGCAGTGCTGCCTTTCAATAACCTAAGTGACGATCCTGAACAAGAATATTTCAGCGATGGTTTGACCGAGGAAATCATCACCGCCCTTTCCCAGGTGCCAAAAGTCTTCGTGATTGCCCGTAACTCCACGTTTAGTTACAAAGGCAAATCAGTAAAGGTTAATCAGGTCGCTGAGGAACTGGGTGTGCGTTATGTGCTTGAAGGAAGTGTTCGCAAAGCGGAAGACCGTGTGAGAATAACAGCTCAGTTGATAGATGCCATTAAAGGGCATCATCTCTGGGCAGAGCGCTATGACCGTGAGTTGAAAGACATATTTGCCATTCAAGACGAAATAACAAAAGAAATCATAGCGGCCCTTCAACCGAAGCTTATGAAGACGCAGCAAGCTGCATTCTTTGGGAAAGGAACTGATAACCTCCAAGCGTATCTGAAGTGGTTGCAGGCGAACGAGTATTTTTTGAAGGTAAACAAAGACGATAATGTTCTCGCCCGACAGAAGGCAGAGGAAGCGATTGCCCTAGACCCGGACTATGCTGCTGCCATCACTACACTGGCTTGGGCTCACGCAGTTGAAGCAAGATTTAGCTGGAGTAAGTCTCCCAAACAATCTCTGGTGCGAGCTGAAGAACTTGCAAGAAAGGCCATAACACTCGATGATACATATTCAGATGCCCATCGTTTATGGGGGTATATCTATCTTCAGAAAAGGCAATACGATGAGGCCATTGCTTCGCAAGAGAAAGCTGTAGCATTAAGTCCTAATTGGTCTAAAGCTCTTGCACATTTGGGGATGGGTTTGGTTTATGCATGCAGGCCTGAGGAGGGCATTCGGGAGCTCCAAAAAGCGATCCGTCTCAACCCTGTGCCTCCGACCTATTACTTCTTCAAGCTGGGCCGCGCCTATCGCATGACAGGGCAGTATGAGGAGGCGATCTCAGCATTTAAGAAAGCGCTCCATGGCTCGCCAAATAGTTTGGGTGCGTGGATTGGGCTCGCCTCCACTTATAGTTTGCTAGGCCAAGAGGAGGAGGCGAGTGAGGCAGCAGCAAAAGTCCTCAAGATACATCCAAAGTTTTCAAGCGAGCGTTTTATCTACGCCTTGCCGTTTAAGAAGCAATCTGAAAATGAGCGGGTTATCGATGCCTTGCAAAAGGCGGGGCTGAAGTGACCTGGACTTCAGTAGTTTGGGCTTTCACCAAATGGCTTTAGTACCCGTCTCAAAATGCAATAGTACTAACTGAAACATTCGGGTTACCCCAATTCCAATTTGTACAATATTTCAATCACAAATCTTCACCCATCCTACTCGGGAAACCCCACAAATCAACGAAAATCTTGTTGGCTGGTACCCAAACACTGCCACCGTTTGCCCCCCCTTTTTTATGAAGATTCCAAAAAGTCACTTTCAATGCGTGGGAGTGGCTAGAATGGCACTAAATTTGCTTAAAAAATATGGTCATTCCCCAAAGTCTTTTATGAGTTGATGCAGATGCGATTAGAAAGGTATATGTCTCCATTTTTCCTGGCCCTTCTCATTTTGTTAACCCTTTTGCCAGTGCTTTTTTCTGAGGGGGCCTATTCCAGGCCATTGGGAAGGAATAGTTACGGGAAAAAGGTGAGGGTGAAAATTAAGCAAAAGGAGAGCGTTGCACCTCGGAAGAAGGTTGAACCTGGGTGGGAAGGAAGTCGGGAGACGAATATCCTGATCATCCTCGATGCCTCCGGGAGCATGTGGGGTCAAATCTCATTGGGAGAGCCGGGCAGCCCGCGTGGTCAGAGGTGTAAGATTGAAATTGCGAAAAAGGTGCTGGAGGAATATATCGACGATTTGGATGAAGAGAATGTCAGTGTGGGGTTGAGGGTCTTCGGGCAACACCCGGAAAAGGGATGTAAGGACTCTCAATTGATCATCCCGGTGGGACCATTGCATAAGGGGGCCTTCAAGGGAACAATGGAGCAGGTTAAACCCGGCCATATGGGGAAAACTCCACTCGCCTATTCGCTTCGAAGGGCGCTGGTAGATATCTCGACACCGAATGATATGCGGCGTTTTTTGGACTCGGGGGAATTTTCAGGTGGAGAGAAGAGCATCGTCCTGATCACCGATGGTGAAGGAGGCTGTGATACCATTGAAGAGGTGAGGGGTTTGGAGGATGACCTGAGGCACCTCGGTGTCGATATCGTGAGGATCAACGTAATCGAGTTGAAAGTTCCTCAGAAGGAGAGGCGTAACGAGATGGCAGAGCTGGGAATTCAATCGGATATGGAGGCCTATTTGAAAAAGATTAGCCAAACCACTGAGGGGCAATACATTAGAATTGAAGCGAAGCCCGGCATGGGCATAGAAGAATTTGAACGACAGCTCAGCAAATCAGTGAGAATGGTGGTCCCAACCAACACCAGAGAGAGGATTCTCAGCCTTCTTTACCGAGGCATTCGTTGGATAAACGGATTTATTTCAACCCATATGTCGGCCACGCTCATTCCCTCCATGATTCTTTTCTCCATATTCTTCACCTTTGCGATGAAGTGGTTTTTCCGTAAATAGCCAACTTTCCCACTGTTCCGGATTGAACGGGTTACGGAAGGGACACCGGAGTATTCTCGTGACAAAGGAGAATCCGGTTACTTTCCAATTGACTTCTCATGAGGAGAAGATTAACTTTATAGCCATTCTATTGCTACTCGTTGACGAAATGGGTTGAGAGGAGGGAAGAGATGCAAAGGGAGATGCAAAGGGTGGATTCCCTATTGGGGGAAGTGAGGGATCTTTTGAGGCCATTGGAGAAGAAGATTCTCGGGCATCCGTACCTTGCCGATCTGGAGGAGAAGAAGATCGGGCGGGAGGGATTGAAGTATTTCGCCGGTGAACAGCACCGCATCATCACGAGTGACCTCCGAAGCGTGGGCCTCCTCCTTTCGAGGCACGGGCTCCCCCCTGGACGGGATTTCTTTTGGATGGTGCTCCAGGGGGAGACCGAAGCCCTAAAAGCCCTTGGCCGGTTTGTATCGGCATTGGGAGTATCGGAAGAAGAGCTAATGGCATATGAGCCATTACTAGAGGCGCAGGCCTACAAGGCCTATATGGCATGGCTTTCCCTCTATGGGAGCGCCGCGGAAGTGGCAGGGGCATTCCTGGCCAATTTCCCCGCATGGGGGGCAAACTGTGGGAGAATGCGCAAGGCCCTCATGGAAGGGTATGGGTTTAAGGACCAGGATCTCTCTTTCTTCGAGCTCTTCAGCACCCCAGTGGCTGATTTTGAGGAAAAGGCACGACTCGTTATCGATGCCGGTATTTCCCAAGGGGTTGAGCCCAAGGCCATCAAGGAGGCCGCGAGAATGCTTCAGGGTTATGAACTCATGTTTTGGGATGCCCTCCATCGAATATCGTCGAGATAATCGGCGTATTTTTGGGGTATTGCACCATGAAATTCACGGATACGTTACGCAAGAATGCCCATGGCATTTGGGAGGCCAATTTCGAGCATCCCTTCGTCCAGGGCATCGGCGATGGAAGCCTGGACGAGGAGAAGTTCAAATTCTACCTCGCTCAGGATTATGTCTATCTGAAAGACTTCTGTCGATTCCTGGCCATTGCCGCGGCAAAAGGCCGTGATTTGGATGCCATGGGGAGGTTCTCAGACCTCCTTGGGCTCACATTAAAGGTGGAGATGGACCTTCATCGGTCCATCTGCGCCGATTTCGGTATATCGTCGGAAGAGCTCGAGCAAACCGAACCGGCCCCCTACTGCTTGGCATACACGAGCTATCTTCTGAGAATCGCGTATGAGGGAGATTTCCTGGATCTGTTGGGTGCCTTTCTTCCGTGTGAGTGGGGATATGTTGAAATAGGGATCCGCTTAAAGGCCAGGGGAATACCCGAACATCCCCATTACGCCAAATGGATCGAGACCTACGCCTCGCCGGAATTCAGGGAGCTGACGGAATCCACCAAGGATCTGCTCGACGAATTAACAAGGGGTATATCCAAGGAGAAATTGAATCGCCTTCAGGAGATCTTCAATTTCTCGAGTCGATGGGAACGCCTCTTCTGGGAGATGGCCTGGAATCAGCAGACCTGGATAGCATAAGCGAGGTAATTTGATTCGGCAGGGAAGGTTTAGAGAGGTCATGGACCGTGTCTACCATTTGAAACTGGATAAAGAGGCCACACGGGGCGCCATGTTCGCCTTCCTTCCGGGAGACCCCGATAGGGTTTTGAAAATCGCCCAGGCCTTCGACCCCGATAGTAGGGAGATTGCGCGCAATCGAGAGTTTAGAACGTTGATGGGAAACCTACAAGGGGAACCCGTATTGGTGACTTCAACGGGAATCGGGGGTCCCTCCACCGCCATCGCCGTGGAGGAATTGGCCCGATTGGGGGTGCGGGTTTTCCTCCGGGTAGGCACCTCGGGGGCCATTCAGGGGGGTGTCCGTGTGGGGGAGACGGTTATTACGGCGGCCGCGGTGAGATTGGATGGGGCCTCCTTGGACTATGCTCCCATTGAATATCCGGCGGTAGCCGATTATGATATCCTCACCTCCCTGGTAGGTTCGGCAAGGGAATTGAAAATCCCCTTTCATGTGGGGATCACGGCTTCGACGGACACCTTCTATGCGGGCCAGGGTAGGAGATTTTCTCGATATATGATCCAGCGTCTCAATGGATCGATGGAGGCATGGCAGAAGCTCGGGGTCCTCAGCTACGAGATGGAGGCCTCAACCCTGCTCACCTTTTGTTGCGCTCATGGGCTCAAGGGCGGCTGTATTACTGGGGTAGCCGTTAATCGGTTAGAGGAACAAATGGTTAGGGAAGAATTGTTGGATGTAGCGGAGAAAAGGGCGATTTCCATCGCCACAAAGGCCATGGAGAAGCTCGTCGTTTCGTTTAAGGAGCTATGAAGCTCTCGCTCTAGGGTGAATCGGGAGAATGAAACGAATCGTGATACTGACAGCAGGTTGGATTTGTATTGGGTTGGGGTTCATGGGGTTATTCCTTCCCCTCCTCCAGGGATTGCTCCTCATCGGATGTGGGCTATTGCTCCTCTCCAAGGAGAGCGAAGTTATGAGGCGATTCGGCAATCGATTTAAGGAGAGATACCCGGAACAATATCAACGCTTACTGGTTTGGAAAACCCGATTGATATCACTTTTCAAAAAATGAGCTCGAGAGTTCAGTCCCTTCGGCTTCAGGAAACGCTGGGATCTACCGTTACATGTGGAGCCATAGCGTGGGCGACTTCCTTGGCTCGCTGTGTCTTACCCTTTTTTCCGAGACCTCTTGTTCATGTTTACAATCGATGCAAAGGGTGGCCACAGGCCTGGCGCGAAGCCGCTTTTCAGAGATCTTCTCCCCGCATTCCTCGCATATACCGAAGGTACCATTCTCTATCCTCTCCAAGGCCTCTTTGATCTTGACCATTAACTTCCTCTCACGATCCCTCAAGCGTAGAAGGAAATCCATATCCAGGACGGTGGAGGCCTGATCCATGGGATCCGATGAAGGCTCCTCGGCTTCCTTCACCTGATCTTTAGTCCTCTCGGCTTCCATCAGTAACTGGTCTAACTGACGAGTAAGGAGTTTTCTGAAGGATTTAAGATCTCTCTGACGCATTGTATTCCCCCCCTTAAGAGGATGGGTGTTATTTTTTATCCCTGGTTGGATGATCATCTAAAATATAATCAACATTTACGTAATTGTCAAGTGATCGCGACACCTCGAGTTTGGCTACTGCCGTTATGCGGTGTTGCCGTGCTGCGGTCGGAAGGAAGCAGGGATGAGGGTAGAGGTAAGAGGCAGGAGGGGGGGGTAAGCATTAGGCGGTAAGCAGGGTAAGGGAAAAGTGTGTTTTGGGTTTCACCTTCTAGATGACCCTTGTCCCCTAGATTACGTTCAGGGGCAACGGAGCCCCCCAGAAAGCCCGGAAACTCCAGCCGGTTTTGTATTGACAAAGGCAGAGCAAATGGGTTAGTTAATTGAGGTTGTATTCGGTCTATGTCGGAGCGTCGTTTGGGGGATTGGTTTGTTTACCCATTTGGTGGATTGGTCCCAGGGGGGGTTAATCAGCGGCAATGGGCAAGAAGACTGATAAGACACCTCGGGGTTTGAAGGAGGAAATGAGGGATTATAGGGAGAAGTTGTTGGAGGTCAGTCGTAAAGCCTCGCGATGCGGCCGATCGTTGAAACAGAGGGAAGGGGAAGTCCGTGATTTGCAGAAGACCCTAACGAAGTTGGTGACGCTGACGGAATTGAGTCGAATACTCAATTCCACCCTGGAACCCGGAACGGTGAGGAGGAGGGCCATGCAGGCGGCAACGGAGTTGATGGAAGCCGAGGTGGGATCCTTATTGCTCATCGATGAGGAGACCAACCAGCTTTACTTCGAGGTCGCCCTTGGTGATAAGGAGGAAGCCGTAAAGACGTTTCAGTTGAAGATGGGGGAGGGAATTGCCGGATGGGTTGCTCAACATGGTGAACCCCTCATCGTCCGTGATGTCCAAAGCGACCCCAGGTTTTTTAGAGATGTGGATAAAAAATCCAAATTTACGACGAAAAATGTCATCTGCGTTCCCATCAAGGTGAAGGAAAAGACCGTTGGGGTCCTGGAGGCTATCAACAAATTGGATGGTGGAGCCTTTTCGGAGGAGGACTTAAGCCTTTTCGAATCCCTGGCGGATCAGGTGGCCGTTGCCTTGGATAATGCCCGTCTGCTGGCCGAGATCGAGGAGCTATTCTTTCAAACGGCTATGTCCTTGGCCGATGCTATCGAAAAGAGGGATCCCTATACCGGGGGGCATACCAAGCGCGTGACTACGTATTCCCTGGCCATCGCGGAGCAGATCGACATGGATCCGAACGAGGTGCGGTGGTTGAAGTTCGCTGCCATTCTCCATGATATCGGAAAGATAGGGGTCGAGGATCAAATCTTAAGGAAGCCCGATAAATTGAATGAGGAGGAATACGATCAAATGAAGCAACATACCTTGATGGGTGCTGAGATCATCGGGCATATCAAGCAGCTTCATTCGATTATCCCCGGACTAAAATACCATCATGAAAAGGTCGACGGAAAGGGATACCCAGAAGGCCTTGCGGATGGTTATATTCCCCTCATCGCAAAGATCGTAGCCGTAGCCGACACCTTTGATGCTATGACCTCGGATAGGCCTTATCGAAAGGCTCTGTTGAAGGAGGAGGCCTTCGATGAACTTCGAAGATCCTGCGGAACCCAATTCGACAAGGTATTAGTGGATGCGTTTATCAAGGCCTTTGAGACGGGAAAGACATGAGATGCTGACCATTGTCCCCCCTAACCCACACCCCCCAAATCGGCTCTGTATCGACAATACGTGCGTCGAGGACAGATTACCTTCAGGAGCGGTTTCTAAACAAGCCAGGACTTGCCTTTAGCCGGCCTCTGTGTCCCCTATCTCCTCACGTCGCTCATTTCCATAAGCCTTGATGGCCTGAGGGATCCCCAGAGGGGAAAGGATCCGCTTTGAGTCTCGGGAGAGATTTGTATTGCTAACGGGGTTGGATTTGATATGTATTTCTAACACGTAACGGAACTTGTTACGTATAGAAACGCAAATAGATAATATCAGAATATCAAGGTCCAAGTTTCGGAGGGTTTTCCCACTGGACTCCTCTCCCCGATCTCTATAAAGTCTGCTATCAGAATGTGGCACTATGTGGTATATTTGACATTGGCCCTTTTTTGCCACAATATCTTCGGAAATTGGCTCCAGTAGCCACACAATAAGCGGCCCAGAGGGCCCCATTTGGATGATGCGGAAAGACCATCATTCCCAGGACCCAATAAGGATTCCCATCGAGAATAGCATAGACCTGCATACCTTTTCCCCCAAGGAGATCCCATCCCTCCTGGAGGAATACCTAAAGGAGTGCATAAAGGCAGGGATTTACGAGGTGAGGATCATTCACGGCAAGGGGATGGGATATCAGCGCCAAAGGGTCCATTCCTTTCTCTCAAAATCCTCCCTGGTTCTATCCTTCTCCATAGCCCCCTCCACCTCAGGTGGGTGGGGGTCTACCATCGCCCTTTTGCGCAGGAAGTGAATCGGATTTCCATTGACATCCCGATGCAAAAGGGATATAAATTCAAAGGGTTCAATTGAATTAATTTGAGGTGAAACGGGTGTCCATCGGAGAAGTGATTAAAGGGTGGAATTCCTCAAAGGAGATTGCGCCGTGCATTGTCCATATGGAGAGGTTGGAGGGAAGGGGGGGAGTGTATGTAGCCATCCCAGATTTCATTGATAGGAGGTTGATGGATGCCCTTAGAAAGGGGGGGATAAAGCAGCTCTTTTCCCACCAGGGGACGGCCCTTGAGGCAATCCGTGCTGGAAAGGATATCGTGGTGGTCACGCCTACGGCTTCGGGAAAGACCCTCTGCTATAACCTTCCCATTCTCAATGATAAGCTGAGGGATCCATCCGTTAGGGCCATCTATCTCTTTCCCACAAAGGCACTATCCCAAGATCAGATGGTTGAGCTTCAGGGGTTGATCGAGGCGGCGGCAGAACCCATCAGTACTTTCACCTATGACGGAGATACCCCGCAGGATGCTCGAAGGGCCATTCGGGCCAAAGGGGACATCGTTATCACCAATCCGGACATGCTTCATACAGGTATCCTTCCCCACCATACGAAATGGATCACGCTCTTTCAAAACCTGAAATACGTCGTCATCGATGAACTTCACACCTATCGCGGTATATTCGGTTCGCACATGACCAACGTACTCCGGAGGTTGAGGCGGATCTGCGATTTCTATGGCTCGAGGCCGCAGTTTATCTGTTGTTCTGCAACCATTGCCAACCCCGGGGAGTTGGCGGAGAAGCTGGTTGAGCGCCCAGTGGAGCTCATCGACCAAAACGGGGCCCCCTCTTCGGAAAAACTCTTCCTCTTTTACAACCCCCCGGTAGTTAACGAGGAACTGGGTATTCGGGGAAGCCATATCGGTGCCGCAAGGAACCTCTCTTACCCGTTTATCGAAAGGGGAATTCAGACCATCGTCTTTGGCACCAGTAGGCTCAACGTAGAGGTTCTCACCAAATACCTGAAAGACCGTGTGGAAGGGGAAAAAGGGAATAGGGATATCGTCAGGGGATACCGGGGGGGATATCTTCCCAGGGCCCGAAGGGACATCGAGAAGGGACTCAAGAAGGGAGAGGTGCTGGGGGTTGTTACCACCAATGCCCTGGAGTTGGGAATTGACATCGGAAGGTTGGATGTTTGCATTATCGCTGGGTACCCGGGAACCATTGCCAGTACATGGCAGCAGGCGGGGAGGGCGGGGAGGCGATCTGGCCTTTCCCTGGCGGTTTTGATCGGGCGAAGCCTCCCCCTGGATCAATTCCTCATGGAGAACCCGGACTATTTCTTTGGGAAGTCCCCCGAACATGGCCTCATCAACCCCGATAACCTGCTCATCCTTCTAAGCCACATCAAGTGTGCGGCATTCGAGCTTCCCTTCAAGGATGGGGAGACCTTCGGGAGGGAGAATCTCCACGAGATACTGGAGTATCTGCAGGAAAAAGGGGTTGTCCATCATACGGGGGATCGTTGGCACTGGATGCAGGATGTCTATCCGGCCGACGGGATTAATTTGAGGAGCGTATCGGAGGAAAACTTCCTGGTCGTCGATATCACCGGGAGCCCCAAGGGCAAAGTCATCGGCGAGGTCGATTTCACCAGTGCCCATACTACCTTGTACGGAGGGGCTATCTATATTTCCGAGTCGGAACTCTACCAGGTTGAGAAGCTCGACTATGAGAACCGAAAGGCCTACGTAAGAAGGAGCAAGGCGGACTACTACACCGATGCCATAAGCTACACCGACGTTTCTATCTTGGAAGGGTTCGAGGAAAAGAGGGAATGCGGGACCTCGGTCGAACATGGGGAGGTAGCCGTGTCTACCAAGGTGGTGGGTTATAAGAAGATCAAATTTTATACCTCGGAGAATGTGGGTTACGGCAAAGTCGTCCTCCCCGATCAGCAGATGCATACCACCTCATATTGGCTCACCTTTCCGAGAAGGATGTTGGAAGATATGCCCTTCAACCGGTGGCAAATTATCGACGGCATACTGGGGATGGCATATGCTCTACACTATATCGCTTCCCTTCATCTCATGTGCGACATCAACGATATCCAGCGGAGCGTGGGGGATCGAGGAGCCCGCTGGTTTGCAAGGTTATCCCGGGAGAGCAGGGGCGTTTACAAATCCAGGACCGGGATGGAGGAAGTTGCCATAGATGGGATCGATCCCTTCGAGCCTACCCTCTTCATTTACGATAATTATCCAGGGGGGATAGGGTTGAGCCCGCAGCTTTTCGACGGACATCGGGAGATCTTGGAGAATACCCTGAGGCTGATCTCCCGTTGTGAGTGTCGATCCGGATGTCCATCATGTGTTGGACCCACCGGGCAATTGGGGACCAAATCCAAAGGGATAGCCCTATCCTTGCTTGAAAGGGCGTTGGAGGACGGTGAAGATAAGGGATAAATTGGATTCCCTCTCCCTCCGGAAAGGGGATGGGGAGGGGGAGAGGCGCGCAGTGCTATCCGATTTAAGGAGACGGTTGGATCGCCTCTCTGACCCGAGGAGGCCCGGGGCGACCGCCGACGGATATGCCCCTCCGGGGAGAGCCATTGAGGGACTGGTGGATGGGCAGTTCCTTTCCACCCCCTTTGGAATGATCTTCGTGGCAAGGGAGACCTATGGTTCCGGGTATCGGCACGGGGGGATCCTTCTGGGAGAGCTGTTGGAAGTCCCCCCGTACCCAGCCCATCTCATAACAAGGGACGAAAGGCTTAGGGATATCGATTTTACCAGGACCCTCTTTTTAGATACGGAAACGACGGGGTTATCGGGGGGCACGGGAACATACACTTTTATGGTTGGAGTGGGCTCTTTTCAAGGGGGAGGGTTTACCGTTCAACAGTTCTTCATGCGAAATCATTCTGAGGAGGAGGCCATGCTCTTCCTATTGGGAGAGCTCTTGGATCATTACGATTTTCTGGTAACCTTCAACGGAAAGAATTTCGATATCCCCCTTTTGGAGACCCGGTTTATCCTTTCAAGGTTCAACGTCCCCTTTGCCGATAAGGCGCATTACGACCTGGTGTACCCGTCGAGGAAGATCTGGAGAAGGGTATGTCATAACTGTCGATTGATCACTTTGGAGGCCCAATTGTTGGACATTAATCGTGGGGACGATATTCCATCGGAGTTAATCCCCTATCTCTATTTCGATTTCGTTAGGACGGGGGATGCAGGAAAGATCAGCCGTGTCTTTTATCACAACCGGATGGATATCCTTTCAATGGTGACCTTGGCCCATCGAATCCATTTGACCTACCACGACCCTTCGGCGTTCCATCCGAGAAAAGGAATCGAGCATGTGGTCCTCGGGAAGTTGTTCATGGAACACGGAATGATTGAGAAGGCTACCGGATGCCTCGAAGAGGCCCTGAAGCGCTGTGATGAGCCATTCCAGTGGGAAGCCATGGAGTTTCTCTCTTTGGCATATAAGCGGAGAGGTCTGTGGGAAAGGAGCGCTGCCCTCTGGGAGGATATGATCTCTTGGGACGGGAGCCGGAGTTCCTTTCCCTATGTGGAGCTGGCCAAGCACTACGAACACCGCGTCAAAGACTATTCGAAGGCCCTGGAGATGGTTCGAAGGGCTGTTGAGATGGTGGACTGCTTTGGCTTTTCCGAGAGAGAAGCCCTCCTCCACAGGCAGAGAAGGGTCACAAGAAAGGAGAAAAGGGTCCGCCGCAGTACCGTGTAAGGACTTCCTCTCACTCTTTCCTTCCCCTTTCTGCTCTCCCTCCATGCGTATCCCATCTTTCCATCACATTACGTTCGGACAACGGTGTTCTGCGGTGTCTGGGGAATATCTGCTATCGATTTAAGATTGTCCAATTCACAGTTTCTGATTAGTTCAAACGCAAATCAATTCGTGCCAAACGAAGCCCGAGGCGTTGGAATTCCCGCAAGGCGAGATGAAATTCGCTATTGTTGCTCAGTGGGTGAGGTTCGGATATGGACCAAGTCCCACCCGACCGAAGCCCAGCCAGCAGGTCAGCAGTGAATTCTGCGTGCATTGCCAGCAATGGGTTGTGTGAAGGCGGACGGAGCGAAGGTACAGGTTATGGAGGATGGAGATTATTGTAATTCAGCTTTTCGCAACAGCCCGTCAAGAGATGCCCCCTTCCGATTAGCTATCTGTGCCTTGATTAAAAAGGATCTTGACAAGAGTTAATTTTCCGAATATCTTTGTTCACATTTAGGATAACTGTTCCACAATATGGAACCTAATGAGATCGACGATCAAGGTTTTTCAGGTCCTTGAAACGCTTTGCATGGATAATCCTGCCGGTGTAGCCGAGCTCAGCAGTCGCCTTGCCGTCAAACGGAGTTCGATGCATCGTTTTCTTTCTGTCCTAACCCATCAAGGTTATGTTGAGAAGAACGCAAATACCGGGAAATATTGCGCCACATTAAAAGTTTTTCAATTGGGGGTGAGTGTAAGAAATAAACTAAGTTTAATCCATCTTGCCCGACCATACATGGAGGAGTTGGGGAGAAAATTTCATGAAACGATTAATCTATCCTTGTTTATCGAAAATAGTGTTGTCGTAATAGACAGAGTGGAAAGTTTGGAAACATTGAGGATAGACCATGGTATTGGAAGGCGCCTACCCGCATACTGCACGGCCTTAGGCAAGGTATTTCTGGCTAACCTGGCAAAAGAGGAGTTAGAAAAGTATTGTGAGGAACAAAAGCTACAGGCCTTTACAAAAAGAACGGTTACATCTTCAAAGGAGCTTAAGAGAGATTTGAAGAGTGTTAGGGAAGAAGGTTTTGCCATAGACGATCGAGAAGTCGATGACGGCATCCGTTGTATTTCGGCCCCTATACGGGATGGATCAGGGAAGGTTGTTGCCGCCATTAGCATTTCGGGACCGAGCACGCGCGTCACCCTGCAAAGATTGAAATCCTTCAAGCGGCCCATCATCAATCTTACAGCAGAGATTTCACGGAAGCTGGGCTATGGATAAGGCGAAGGTACGGACGTGGCACTTCATCCATTGGACAGAGGTTTCGCCAGTTAATGTAGGTGAGGTTGTGATCATTCTTGGAGATGAAAGAAGAATCTTAAGTAAATAGATATAGGATGTATTATGGGTTTTACTGAAAAGGAACGCGGTGGGAGTAAACTCGATGAATCTCAGCCCACTTCTTGAGCCGAAATCGATTGCCGTTGTGGGTGCTTCGGAGAAATTTGGAGCGGGGTCTCTCGTGATCGAGAACCTTCGAAGTCTCGGGTATGACGGAAAGATCATACCCATCAATCCCAGATATTCGACCGTCCTGGGCCTGCGCTGTTATCCTTCTCTTCTCGATCTTTCACCCGAGGAGAAAATCGATTGTGTTGCTATTGTCTTAGGGTACAAGCAGGTAGTTCCTGTTCTTGAAGAAGTTGCTCAACGGGGTATTCATGGCGCGTGGGCCTTTGCCAGTGGTTTCGCAGAAACTGGCCAGGAAGGAGCAGAATTGCAGGAGCATTTGAAGAGGCTTTGCCATGAGAACGACATCCTGTTTTGCGGACCCAATTGTGTCGGATATGTCAACTTGCATGACCGGGTCGGAACTTTTAGTGCTCCGATTTCTCCAACCCTCCGCAAAGGAAAGGTTGGTGCAGTCGCTCAAAGCGGATCCGTTATTTTGGCCCTCGCCAATAGCAACCGGGATATCGGTTTCAGCGCGCTGATCTCCAGCGGGAATGAGGCGGTGTTGGACACGACTGACTATTTGAACTATTTTCTGGAGGACGGGAATACCGAGGTAATCATAGCCTTTCTCGAAGGCATCCGTCGTCCGGACGCTTTTGTTCAAGTTTGCGAAAGAGCTGCCGAACTGAGGAAACCGATCATTGTGGTCAAGGTCGGTCGGTCCGAACTGGCTCAAAAGACCGCTGTCACTCATACAGGGGCCTTGACTGGGTCGGATAGAGTCCATGATGCGCTTTTCAGGAAACTTGGGGTGATCCGCGTGGATGACTTGGATCAGTTGCTCGAGACAGCAGAGGCGTTTGTTCGTTGCAGGAATCGTTTGCCCAAGGGAGATCGTATCGGCATGATCACTGTTTCTGGGGGAGAGATTGGTCTGATTGGAGATCTTGCCGAGAACTTTTCATTCTCATTTCCCCCACTCTCAGCGACGGCTCAGAAGGACCTTGAGATAAGGCTCCCCCCATTCAGTCCCATAGGCAACCCATTGGATGCTTGGGGAAGCGGAGATCTCAGAGAGACCTATCCGGCCTGTCTTGAGATCTTGGCCAAGGAACAAGGGGTTGACTTGATCGCTGTCTCACAGGATTCACCCCGAGGGATGGTCCAAACCCAGGTGAGTCAGTATGCCGACGTGGCGAGAGCCGCTGTGCGAGCTGCATCCAGTGGTAAGCCCATCGTTGTTTTCAGCCACGTTTCAGGTGGGCTAGACCCGACCATAAAGGATATTCTGGATCACGGGCATATCCCTTTCCTTCAGGGGACTGGAGAAAGCCTTCTGGCCATTCACAACCTCGTTGAATATGGGCGGTTCCAGAGAAGAAGGGACACGAAACAGGAGACTTTGGGAAATTCCCCGGCCAATTTGAGCGTGATGATCCAGAAGCTCCGTGGAGAGAGACGGGTCCTCCCATATGGTGAGAGCACGGAGATCCTCACGGCCTTCGGGATTCAGGTCGCGGATGAGGTTCTTGCAAAATCGGTGGAGCAAGCTCTGGAAGCCGCTGAGACAATTGGATATCCGCTGGTTCTCAAGGGACAATCGCCTCAGATTCCCCACAAGACAGATGCCGGTTTGGTTCGGCTCAATATTCGGGACCAGACGGAACTCCGGACCTCTTTCGAGGAAATCACGAGGCGGGCACATGAATATAATCCCACCGCCACACTTGAGGGAATTCTGGTTCAGGAAACGATCCCTCAACAAGCCCTGGAAGTTATCGTGGGCGTCTCGAAGGATCCTTCCTTTGGTCCGATTGTGGTTCTTGGTTTTGGAGGCATACTGGTGGAACTCTTGAAGGATACGAGCCTGAGACTTCCGCCCATCGGCCTAGACGACGCCTATTCGATGATCACCGAACTCAAGGGCAAGTCTCTTTTTGAAGGGTTCCGTGGGAGAGAACGAGCGGATATTGATTCTCTGGCCCACATCTTGGTTCAGATGGGGCGGATGGCTATGGATTTGAGGAAAGTACTGTTTTCTCTGGACCTCAATCCGTTGATGGTTCTTCCCGGGAAAAGAGGTGTCCGGGTAGTCGATGTGGTCATGGAGGTGGGTGGCTGAAACGTCGACAAGAATGGAAATACGTCTCAAATAGATACAAACTCTACAGAAGACGATGAAAAGAAAGGAGTAAGGTTACATGAAAGCTCTGCTTTCCGGAAATGAAGCCGTTGCCAGAGGCGCATACGAGGCTGGAATTCAGGTGGCTGCTGGTTATCCAGGGACACCCAGCTCAGAGATACTTGAGAATGTAGCCCAGTACAAAGAAATCTATTCGGAATGGTCAGTTAATGAAAAGGTGGCCATGGACATGGCGGCAGGAGTGGCTTATTCCGGCCGTCGCGCCATGGTCACGACAAAACAAGTGGGTATAAACGTTTTATCTGACTCCTTATTCTATACTGTCTATACGGGACTGGAAGCTGGACTTGTTGTCGTGACAGCTGATGATCCCGGCATGTTTAGCACACAGAATGAACAGGACAACCGGTATTATGCCAAACTGGGAAAGTTCCCCCTTCTCGAACCTGCGGACAGCCAAGAGGCAAAGGATTTTGTGATTAAAGGAATCGAGATGAGCGAGATGTTCGATACCTCGGTTTTGATCCGCACCACGATGCGCACATCCCACTCGAAATCCTTGGTCACCCTGGGGGAGCGTCCAAAGGTGAAGGATGAGGTGGGCCCGTTTACCCGCAACCCGGAGAAGTACAATTGCATGTGCCTCTGGGCAAAGAAACGACATCCGGTGGTCGAAGAGCGTTTGACTCAACTCGCCGATTATGCCGAGACCTTTCCGTGGAACCGAATTGAATGGCGCGACAGGGATTTGGGAATCATCGCCAGCGGTGTGGTCTATGAATACGCCAAGGAAGTGTTTACAAATGCCTCCTTTCTGAAGTTGGGAATGACCTTTCCATTGCCCAGGCATCTCATCCGTGAATTTTCTGAGGGTGTTAAAAAGCTCGTGATCATCGAAGAGCTGGACCCGTTTCTGGAAGAGCAGATCAAGGCCATGGGCATTGATGCGGTGGGCAAAGAAATCTTCCCGCCGTACGATGAACTCCTCCCTCAGACTCTCAGAGATCTGGGAATCAAGGCCGGGCTTTTACCCGGGCCTCAAACAAAGAGGAACAATGCACCGCGGGGGGAGGACCTTCCGGGGAGGAGCCCAGTCCTCTGTCCCGGATGTCCTTACCGGGCGTGCTTCTACCTTTTGAACAAGATGAAGTTACCGGTTGCTGGCGATATCGGCTGTTACAACCTCGGTGCTCTTCCTCCCTTCAACGCACAACACACGATGGGAGCCATGGGAGCCAGCATCGGAGTCCTCCACGGGATGGGCAAGTCGGGACTCCCCGAACCTGCCGTGGCCACCATCGGGGACTCTACGTTTTTCCATGCCGGGATTCCCCCTCTGTTGAATATGGTTCACAATCACGGAATCGGAACCGTGATCATCCTGGACAATTTTACGACGGCGATGACGGGGCACCAGGACCACCCGGGAAACGATTTTACCTTGATGGGGGAGCGGACGAGGAGGGTCGACATCGAGGAATTGGTCAAAGCCATGGGAGTTGAGAAAGTTTTAAACGTAAACGCCTTTGACGTTAAAGCGATGGAAAGTGGACTGAGGGAATGTACGAATCACAAGGGAACGGCCGTTCTCATCGCGACGGGTGCATGCGTATTTGTCTCCAGAAGCGCTCAACCTGCATACGTGGTGGACACCGATCTCTGCACGGCGTGTAGTCTGTGTTCCCGGTTGGGCTGTCCCGCCATCGTCAAAGCCGAGGGAATCCATGAAAAAACCAAAAGGAAAAAAACGAGGATTGATCCGGTGTTGTGTAATGGATGCGATGTCTGTCTTCAAGTTTGCCATTCGGGGGCCATACAGAAACCGAAAGAGACTTCATCGTGAGGCAGCGGGGTGGTGATATGTTGAGAAAAGATCTCAATTTTCTGATTGCAGGAGTGGGGGGGCAGGGAACTGTCGTGGCCAGCGACATCCTCTCTGAAGTTGGAATCCGGTCAGGGTATGATGTGAAGAAATCCGATATTTTGGGATTGGCGGTCCGAGGGGGCAGCGTGGTAAGCCACGTTCGGTGGGCGGATAGGGTCCATGCTCCGATGCTGGAGGAGGAAAATGCGGACTATCTCGTCGGATTCGAGTGGCTGGAAGCCATCAGAAGGGTTTCCTATGTCAAACCCGATGGAATCATCCTTGTGAATGACTGCCGCCTCGATCCGATCACCGTGAGTTCAGGACAGGCCGAGTATCCGGATACAAAAGAAATTCTTTCCCACTTGGAAAGAGCAGCCAAAAAGGTTTATGTGATCTCTGGATTACAGACGGCTATAGAACTCGGCAATTCGAGGATCCTGAATATCGTTCTTTTAGGGGCGTTATCGAAAATACTAGAAAGCGAACCGGAGATGTGGAAAAAAATCATCCAAGAGAGGTTGCCGCCGAAACTGGTTGCTCTCAACCAGATGGCCTTCGATAGCGGAAGAGCATTAATCAGATAGCCCCATGCCCTAGGATATAGACGAAATAAAAAAGGGAAGGAGAATCAACGTTGAATATAGAAGCAGGGGAACTAATATTTTTTACACGAGGGAACCCAGCGGAGGAGGCACTCCCTTTATTAGAGATTATCGATTGTGCAAATGCTGTTTTCCAGAACGAGGGAAAAGTACTGTTCCAGTATGGACATTACTCCGGATACACCCCCTTACGAGAGTGGATCGCCGAAAGATTCAATGTCAAAATTGACCAGGTCCTCATTGGAAATAGTTCGATGGAATTTCTCACCTTCATTGGGGCGCTCATGGTCAACAAAGGGGACACCGTCTACCTGGAATACCCTAGTTATGACAGGGCGATTACCGCGATGAAGCGAATAGGCGCCAATGTTGTCGGTATCCCATTGGAACTCGACGGCGTAAACATTGAAAGGCTAAAAAAGGAGTTGAAAAGCTCTGTTCCCAGACTCTTCTATATCATCCCTGATTTTCAAAACCCATCCGGCGTTACGACGTCCCTGGAAAAAAGAAAGGAGATCGCTCATTTAGCCCAGCAATATGGCTTCCTGGTCATTGAAGATGGTCCTTATCGATATTTGAGATACCGTGGAGAAGATATCCCCACCTTGAAAGAGCTTATACCGGATAAGGTTATTCATATATCATCTTTTAGCAAGATTTTGAGCCCTGGTCTTCGCATCGGATTTCTGATGGGGCCGGCCGATCTCATGCCAAAATTCCATAAGTGGAGCGAGGACACCTATATCCACCCGGCATTACCTACGGAAGGCATCGCTTATGAATATTGCCGGAGAGGGCTTTTGGACCCTAACATTGAACGGTTAAAAACCCTTTACCGCCCCCGGATGGAAGCTATGTTGGAAGCCCTCGATAGAAACCTGAAGGGGGCAGAGTGGGGCAAGCCGGATGGCGGTTTTTTCATATCGATCACGCTTCCTCATAATATCGATGGCAAGGCGGTAAGGGAAAATGCCAAAAATTTCGGCATTGTTTTGACAGACGGAAGGGGGTTTTTCCCTGACTGGAGCGGGGAGAATTTCGTTAGGCTTCCCTTTTGCGCACTCACGCCTGGGGAGATAGAAGAGGGAATTAAGAGATTGACCAAGGCGATCGAGTGCCACAAAAAATAATATGCTCATCGATTGGGGGATTGACAATGAAAATCTTTGTCATCAATCCAAACACGTCAGTAACAATGACGGATCATATTCGGGAGGAATTGGTTCGGATAAAACGTCCTGATACTGAATTAACCGTTGTTTGTCCTGATAAGGGTCCGGATACCATTGAGTCTGCGTATGATGAGGCCTTTGCCATTCCACCCACCCTTGATTTGGTCACGAAAGCGAATCAAGAGGGGTATGATGCAGTGATTCTCGCTTGCTTTTCAGATCCAGGCCTGGAAGCGGCAAAAGAAATATCACAAATACCTGTCATCGGCATTGAAGAGTCAAGCCTTCACATGGCCGCCATGTTGGGAGCCAAATTTTCAGTCATGACACCCAGGAAACAGCGTATTCCCTCTAAGAGAGAACACGCCCATATGCGGGGGCTGGAACACTTTTTGGCTTCGGTCCGCAGCCTCGATCTTTCAGTGGCCGAGACTGATGCGGATCCGGAAAAGACAAAAAGGAGAGTCTTTGAAGTGGCAAAGAAAGCCGTGGAAGAAGATGGTGCAGAGGTGATTGTAATGGGATGTGCAGGAATGGCAGGTTATGCCCCTGAAATAGAGAAAAAGCTAAACGTCAAAGTCGTTGATCCATCAGCA
>JAUWDQ010000302.1 GCA_030608745.1 Pseudomonadota bacterium
CCGCGATTCTTTTTACCCGTCCCATCTCAATTGTCTTTTATGTGTTGGCGATAGTCGCTACAGTGACTTCACTCAATTACTTGAAACGTGCCCCGAAGAAAGCGTTCGAGGATGAGTCAGAGGCATGGCAGAGTTCACTGAGTCAATCGACCAGAGACTTCTCGGGCTTCAGTGGAGTTTCGTGAGGCAGGAGGGAATGGGTAAGATTCTAAAGGACGGATGATTTGATCCCGACATTCAAAAGGGTGGGCGGGGTACCATGAAATTCCATGAATAAAGGAGATAGGCATGGTAAAAGGGAAGGAAATCTTGGAGAAGGTGAGGCGGGAAAGGGGATATGTTCATATTTCCAGGGAGATTCTCTGTGAAAGAGATCCCGACTATCTGGACCTTTATCACCGTCTCTACGTCCATGTAATGAAGGAGAGGAAGAGTTTGCCACCGAAAATAAAGGAGATGATACTGGTGGCAATCAATGCCGCGACAAACTATGCGGAGGGCGTGAGGGTTCATATACGGGGTGCCCTCGAGGCTGGAGCAAAAGAGGAAGAGATATTTGAGGCTATCGAGGCGGCTTCGCTCCCGGCTGGAATTCATGCCATTTCCTTCTCATTGCCCATTTTTGCCGAAGTCTGTAAGGAGTACAGGGAGAGGAAGGGAGGACCGGGTGGCCCCGGCCAATGAATTCAGCGAGTCTGTACCTTTTTCTCCTCCGGTTCATTTCGATGGGCTTTTTGCTATCAACACATCATCAGAGAAGGCCTTCAATGATGAATAAGGGGTGTTTTAGACTGAATGAATCGACCACTGATTCCTGAGTTTCCATTGAGCTCCGCGAGACAATGTACATGAGTATAACGCAGGAGTATGTTGAATGAAGCTAACTGCGTATGAGCGGTCGATATTGGCGGGGGATTTTGGGGATGAGGCGAGGAAGATCCTCGAGGTGATGGTCAAGGTTTACGAGGTCAACGGTGCGAGGGATTTTGTGGAGGTGGGGGAGGTGATGCTCGCCAGCACGCAGAACATGTCCATCAGCGGGGTAGCGGGCATGGAGTTTCTGACCAGTCTGGCGGACTCCGGTATTCGTTTCAAGGTGAAGACCATTACCGATCCGGTCTCCATTGATCTGGGTGCCTGGCAGCGTTTGGGTATTTGCGAGGAGTTCGCTGAGCATCAACAGAAGGCGGTGAGGGCATTGATAAAGATGGGGGCGGTACCTACGTGGACGTGTACTCCCTACCTTGTAGGCTCTATCCATAGGTACGGAGATCACCTTGCCTATGTGGAGACTTCGGTGGTGTGTTTTGCCAATTCCTATTTTGGGGCGAGGACGAACAGGGAGATGGACATTTCAGCTCTGGCGGCGGCGATTACGGGCAAGACGCCCTGTTATGGGTATCATGTGGCGGACAATCGGGAGGGGCAGGTATTGGTGAATGTGGAGGTGGAGTTGAGGGCTACCTCGGATTACGATGCGTTGGGGAACTATGTTGGGAGGATTGCGGGTACGAGGGTACCGGTTTTCAGGGGGATGCCGAGGGATGTTTCTACGCAGGCTTTGATGCAGTTGGGGGCGGCTCTTGCGACCAGTGGGGCAGTTTCTTTGTTTCACATTATGGGGGTGACGCCTGACATTGTGGTGGATCCGTACAAGTATGGGGAGAGGAGTGTTGTGGAGGAGCTGAACATTGGGGAGGAGGACATGCGGAGGGCGTATGCGGAGTTGAACACCACGGGTGAGACGGCTATTGATTTTGTTGCCCTGGGGTGTCCTCATTATGGTTTTGAGAAGCTCAGGGCGGTTGCGTCATTTTTGGAGGGCAAGAAGGTGAGGGAGGGTGTGGAGGTATGGGTATGTACCTCCCGGGCGGTGCGGGATATGGCCTTGCGCAGCGGTGAGGTGGAGGTGATAGAGAAAGCTGGGGCTAAGGTAGTAGTCGATACCTGTATGGTACTGGTGCCGGTTAAGCAGAAGGGTTTTCGAACCATGGCGACGGATTCAGCGAAGGCGCAGTTTTACGATTCTGGGTTTGGGATTGGGGTACGGTTTGGGAGTACTGAGGGATGTTTGCGGGCAGCCATCAGTGGTACATGGGAGGGGTAGGATGTCGGGAGTATATCAGGGGAGAAGCATATGCGCTGGCACGGCAGAGGGCGAGACCCTGGTGACGAAACAGGGAATTTCCTTCTGGGGGGGAGTAGATCCGGATACCGGTGTCATTACGGAAGTCGGCCATGAGCTCTACGGCAAGGAAATGGCGGGAAAGGTTCTGGTGTTTCCTGCCCTCAAGGGATCTGCTGGCGGTATGTGGATCATCATCCGGTTAGCAATGACCAAGAAAGGTCCTGTAGCCATTATCCTGCCGAAGGCGGATACGATCTTGGTTGGGGCGGTCATCATGGGAGAAATACCGACGATCGATTCGGTGCCCGATGATGTTTTCCAGATGGTCAAGAGCGGCGACCATTTGAAGGTCGATGGGACGAAGGGGACCGTGGAATTTCTAAACACCGGTTGATGGAACTGAATTCCACAGTTATCCTGAGAATTATTGGTGCAGGTGCCTTAAAGGAGGATAAGGGTATGAACCAGCAGGAGAGATTTCGGTGTACTATCATGCGGGG
>JAUWDQ010000309.1 GCA_030608745.1 Pseudomonadota bacterium
TCATATCCCTCGATGTTGAATGTGCGTGGCTGTATTTTTCGGTAGTTTTCTCGTACCTCCTCAGAACTTTTCCCCGGGAAGAAGGTACGGTGCATACTGGTGGAAGCACAGCCCGGCAGGAAGATCCCCCTATCCTTGTGCTTATCAGGGCAATCGCCCACGACGAATACGTACGACTTGGGGGGATTATGCTCCAGCTGTTCCGGTAGTTCAGCATCCCTCCCGATGATAAAGGTAATCTTCTCCACCTCTTCCATCAATTTTGGGTTTGCCAGGTAGACGTCAAGACCGGTTCGCGTAAAGTGCAGACATCCGTCACAGGCTCCTCCCATGTATACCTCGATCTTCGGATCAAGTCCAATTAAGTGAATGTCCCCGCGACGGAATTGATGCCGTACCTTTTCAATTGGAGTGCCAACAACCTCAATCTGATTCAGTGTCGCAATGCCCAACCCCTCCATCTCCGCGCCACGCAACATGGGAATGTCGTGTTTGGCCTCAAAACCCATGATTGTTGCCCCAACTGTATCAACTGCGACGGGGTCTTTCCCGGCTACAATCAGATTAAAGTCCTTTATCAAGTCCTCTGGAAAAGGCGAGCCGGGTCCTTGCCCCTGCATGGGCCAAAGGCCATCAATGATCGATAGATGTGGGCGCATGACCTTGACCATATCCACCATCTTCTGATGCATGTCCGCTCGGTGGTTGCGAATGGCGTCATACCAGTCCAGGCTGCCCTGATTCATCTTCAAGGTAAGAGAAATATTTGTCAGCTTGTGAACTTTCATCTTGGAGAGATAGATTAACACGTCGGCTTCCAGCATCGTCTTGGAGAGGTAAACAGGTTTGAGGAGAACCATTGGGTTAGGTACCTGGATCGGGATCCGTTCATCTTGTTCCAAGGGTAAGATACGATCTGCACCACCACGAAGGGCTGCGGGCCCAACTCCGGACACCTCAAAGGATTCAGCAGTATCGGCACCGATGGAACTCCGATCCGCTACAATGAGTTCACGGGGATCAGTCTCATCGCGAATGACCCGCATCAACGCTTCAACGACACGCGGATCCGAGGCGATCCCCGAATCAGGCTTGACGGCCCAACATGCGTTAGCCCGCACGAGAACTCTGTTTCCATCCTTGATCACAGATCGCATTCCTCCAGAGGCGTCTATAGCTTCCTTGAGCATGCCGTAGACAACCCGTACACTTGCCTCGTCATAGTCCCCCGGTCTCCCGGGAATATTATCCCGATGTACCACAGCTACTCTTGTTTTCTCCACACCGAATTCCTCCCGTCTTCAGTTTTACGGGATCTTTTTTGGAATCATATACCACAGGAGGCCCGGGGGTTCAATAGGAAAGATACCTCCCTTGACGAGTCCATTCTTATTTTGCTATCGTTTTCAAGTACGAAACTGAGCATTCGTTTGAGAAGAGGGAAACCATGATGCTTATAAGAAAAAGAAGGGCTTCGTTTATTATCGTTCTCCTTTTCTGCTCCTTTGTCTCCATTGGATCCGCCCTCGGGCAGAGTACACACAAGGTCGCTAAATCCGGGGATTTATTCCCCTCATACACCTTTGCCCCACCCACCTCCTCGCAAGATCGGACCTACTTGGGACTTTCCGAGGAGAAGCCCTTCACCTTTGGAGAAATCCAGGCTGAACTGGTCGTGGTAGAACTTCTCAATATTTACTGCACCAGTTGCCAGAAACAGGCCCCCATTTATAACGAAGTCTTCAATGTGGTGAAAAGGGATCCTGAAATGAAGGATAAGGTGAAATGGATGGGAGTAGGTGTCGGCAATAATGAAAGGGAAGTGGAATCCTTCCGCAAGGAAAAAAATATCCCTTTCCCCATCCTTCCCGATATCCGTTTCGATTTCTACCATGTCATAGGAGGTCCGGGGGGAATCCGGACCCCCTTAACCCTTCTGGTGAGGAAAGACGAAAAGGGGAGGGGAATCATTGTCGACTCCCACATGGGTTTCCTCGGGAGTGAAGAGGAGATCCTCGACGGAATCAAAGCGGCCCTGCAATATGACCTGGCCTATTTGAGGATCGAGGAGGGAAAGAGGGTAGTTCTTCCCGTAACGGAAAAATTGAAACCCCCAATTTCCGATGAGGAGTTATTGAAGAAGATCAAGGAAGGAATGGCCCCTGCCGGAGGGATCGTTGAGGAAATCCGGAGGATTTCTCCCGTGAAGGAATACCTCTATGCGGGGAAGGTTAAGGCCAAAGGGGATGAGAGACACATCTTCGCAAAAGCAGTCAGCTGGCCTCCCCTTTGCGATATCTGCCATGATATTCACTTTATCTATGTCTTCGATGAAGCCGGAAAGATTGTGAATTTTGTACCCATTCATCTGACTAAGTATGCAAACAGGGTATGGAGTCAAAGTGATATTGAGGCTATGAAAACCCGCCTCATCGGTCGCTCTCTGCTTAAACCTTTCGAATTCAATCGTGATGTGGACGCGGTCAGTGGGGCTACTATCACATCGGTGATCATCTTCCACCGCCTGAACGAAGGGAAGGAAGTTTACACAC
>JAUWDQ010000013.1 GCA_030608745.1 Pseudomonadota bacterium
ATCATGGGCAACCTCAGCTCCTCTATCCTTTCCGGGGTAAGGGAGAGACAGATGAGACCTCTGCCGTATTTAGCCATGAAGTTAATCGCCTCCGGGGTCACCTTTTCCGCTACGATCATCAGGTCTCCCTCGTTTTCCCGATCTTCCTCGTCGACCAAGATGACCATCCTTCCTTTCCTAATTTCTTCAATTACCGACTTGATGTTAGCCAGCATCCGATTCACCCCATCTATTTGAAGCCATGTTTGGCCAAGAAATCCATGTCCAGGCCTG
Organism: Pseudomonadota bacterium; assembly: GCA_030608745.1. GTDB lineage: Bacteria > Desulfobacterota > BSN033 > WVXP01. Next base: position 274 of record JAUWDQ010000013.1, read on the forward strand.
ATTTGGAAGGTCTTTCCTCCCGTTGCTGAGCGGATAAGAACCTCTGGACATATTTACCGATGATATCCGTCTCAACGTTCACCTTATTCCCCACCCTCTTATGACCGATGATGGTTCGTTCAGACGTGAGGGGAATGATAGTCACGCTGAACTCATTTCCCTTGCACTCGTTTACCGTTAAGCTAATCCCGTCGATGGCTACCGATCCCTTTTCTACAATGTAAAGGAGCAGATTCTCCGGTGCCCGAAACGTGATGGTAATGGAACCCCCATCTTCCCGCCTTTCGGTAATGGTGGCCATGCCATCGACATGGCCCAAAACCAAATGGCCTCCTAGACGATCCGCAGGGGTTAGGGGCCTTTCCAGATTTACGGGATCCGTGGGCTTTAGCTCCCCTAAGGTGGTACGAGCAATGGTCTCATTGGATACATTCGCGGTGAAGGTCTTTCCATCCACACCGACGACGGTTAGACAGGCACCATTGACGGAAATACTATCACCCGCTTTGATCTCTGTCAAACCCCAGGGAGAACCGAAGGCGATTCTCGTAGATGCTCCTCTCCTTTCGATTTTTGAGACGGAACCGATTGCCTCGATTAATCCCGTGAACACCTAACTTTCCCCTATCCTCGCCCCATGGGGGAGCCCGGTACTCCGCCCTATCGCTTTGCCTTGCCCTTTTTGGCTTCCTTTGTCCGATTCCCCAAGAGCTCCTTGAGTTCGTCCATAAATTCGTTGATATCCTTGAATTGCCGGTAAACGGAGGCAAACCTCACATAAGCAACCCCATCTATGTTTCGGAGTTCATTGGTCACCTGCCCCCCTATGACGGTGCTTTTGACCTCCCTCTCTCCCGCCTCTTGCACCCCTTGCTCTATTCGGTTGACGATCCTTTCCAAGTGGTCAATGCTGATGGGACGTTTCTCACAGGCCTTCCTCAGCCCGTTCATGATCTTTAACCGGTTGAAGGGCTCTCTCCTTCCGTCCTTCTTGATCACCATTGGCATGGCGTTCTCAACCCTTTCCGAGGTGGTGAAACGTCTCCCGCAATGCAAGCACTGACGACGACGCCTAATTGTCTCCTTATCCTTGCTGATCCTTGAATCAGCAACTCGACTTTCCGTGCCCGAACAAAAGGGACATTTCATGGCTCACCCTTAAACTGAACTACCTCCACGGACGACTGCTGGATGAGATCCTTGGCTAACGCATCGCAGTAACCATCCTGGTAAACGATTCTCTTAATCCCCGCATTGATGAGCATCTTGATGCAGATGGCGCACGGATAGTTAGAACAGAAGAGGGTGGCTCCTCGAATCCGAATCCCATGATAGGCCGCCTGAATGATAGCGTTCTGCTCCGCGTGGAGCCCTCGGCACAGCTCATGCCGCTCCCCCGATGGTACGGTCATCTCCTCCCGAAGGCATCCAACATCCAAACAATGGGGAATCCCCGAAGGAGCCCCGTTGTAACCCGTTGCTAATATGTTGCGGTCCTTAACCAAAACGGCCCCCACTTTTCTCCTCAGACAAGTGGACCGCTTGGCCACGAGGTTGGTGATATCCATGAAGTATTCATCCCAGGACGGACGAGACATCCCCTCTCCAGAGTTACCCAATAACCCTCAATCTCAACTGAAATCACCGGGGTTCCTTAACCCTGAGGGCTTCGACTGTCTTCGACCCAGTGGAGCTGCTCCTCAAGGGCCCGGATTCCCTCAGATTCCCTCTCAACTCAAATCCGCCGCGATCATAGGCGAGGTCAATTTCCCCGTTGGAATTCGTCATCCATTAAATGTGGAAAAAATGAGAACCGCGTTGGTGCCACCAAACCCAAAGGAATTGGACATCGCGATATTGATCTCCTGCTCTCTGGATTCTTTGGGTACATAGTCTAGGTCACATTGCGGGTCGGGATTCTCCAGATTAATGGTAGGGGGGATGATCCCATCTTTCATGGCCAAGATGGTAAAAATCGCCTCTGTGCTTCCCGCTGCCCCCAAGAGATGCCCCGTCATGGATTTGGTTCCACTGATGGGGATCTTATAAGCACGGTCGGAAAATACCGTTTTAATGGCTATAGTTTCGGCGAGATCATTCAGGGAGGTTGAGGTACCATGGGCACTGATGTAATCGATTTGGTTCGGGGAGATTCCGGCATTTGCCAGGGCGAAACTCATGCACTTGGCCGCCCCCTCCCCGGAAGGCGATGGGGCCGTTATATGGTAGGCATCTCCGTTTAATCCATACCCGATGATCTCGGCGTATATCCTTGCCCCCCGTCGAAGGGCAAAACCCAATTCCTCCAGGATAAGAACCCCTGCTCCCTCCGATACAATGAACCCGTCCCTATCTCTATCAAAGGGCCTCGAAGCCTTTTCCGGCTCATCGTTTCGGGTAGAAATGGCCTTCATCGCATTAAAGCCGCCCACACATAAAGGGGTGATATTAGCTTCAGTTCCTCCAGTGATAATGGCGTCCGCGTCCCCATATTGGATGACTCGAAATGCATCCCCGATGCAATGAGCACCCGTTGCACATGCCGTCACCACGCATGAATTTGGCCCCTTCGCCTTACAGTGGATGGCGACAAGCCCCGAGGCCATATTGGCGATCAGCTTGGGTATGAAAAATGGAGTTATCCTGCTTGGTCCCCTCTCCATAAGGACCGTGTGATATTCCTCGATGGTGGGAAGTCCCCCCAAACCCGTCCCGATGATGACCCCAACCCGATCGCTGATGGCCTCATCGATCTCCAACCCGGAATCCTCCAACGCCATTTTCGATGCGGCAACGGCGTATTGAATAAAGAGATCCATCTTGCGAACCTCTTTCCTGGCCACGTAATCCTCCGGGTTAAAGCCCTTTATCTCCCCTGCGATCTTGGTCTGAAATTGCCCCGTATCGAAACGGGTGATCCGGCCGATCCCGGATCGCCCCTCACAGGTATTCCTCCAGGCCTCTTCAACCCCGATCCCGTTGGGAAGGACCAGCCCCAATCCTGTAACGACAACCCTGCTCTTCAATGCACCACCCTTTTAAATCCCTGTCAGCAGGGAGAAATGGACCCCCAAATGACTGCCCGAGTTTACGTCACACTATGCCCCCTTGTGGGATTTGATATACTCAAAGGCGTCACTAACTGTCTGGATCTTCTCGGCATCCTCATCCGAGATCTCCATGTCGTACTCCTCCTCCAAGGCCATCACCAGCTCCACCAAATCCAGGGAATCCGCCCCCAAATCGTCGATAAATTTGGCCTCCGACGTCACCTCTTTCTCATCCACGCCCAACTGATCTACGATGATCTCCTTAACTCGACTCTCGACGGACATCTGGTCCTCACCTCCTTTGCCATTCTCAATCTACATGTATATTCCACCATTTACGTTTAAAACGTGTCCCGTGATGTAACTCGAGGCATCCGAAACGAGAAAATAGACGGCATTGCCCACATCCATGGGGGTACCCAATCTCGCCATGGGAATCTGTCCCCTCAACTCCTCCTTCGCCTTCTCCGCAAGAGCCTCCGTCATCGGGGTTTCGATATAACCGGGCGCAACAGCGTTCACATTGATTCCCCTCTGGGCATATTCCCTGGCGATGGACTTGGTCAACCCAATGATGCCCGCTTTGGAAGCGGCGTAATTAGCCTGGCCGGCGTTTCCCATCTCTCCCACTACCGAGGCAATATTCACGATCCTCCCGCTCTTACGCTTTATCATATACTTGACGGCCGCCTTCGTGCAGTTAAATGTCCCCTTGAGATTTACATTCAAGACGGCATCCCAATCCCCCTCTGTCATCCTCAACAGGAGCTTATCCCGGGTGATGCCGGCGTTATTCACGAGGATGTCGATCCCACCCAATTCCTCCACCGTCTTGGCCACGATTCTCTCGGCGTCAGCAGGATTGGAAACATCGCCTTCGACAGCAAGGCCTTTTCTGCCTAAGCCCTCGATCTCCTTGACCGTATCCAACGCCCCCTCCATATTGATATCCGAGACTGCCACATCAGCACCCTTGCTCGCCAAAAGCAGGGCAGTGACCTTGCCGATCCCCTGGGCTCCACCTGTGATTAAGGCTACGTTGCCTTTCAAATTCATTATAAGGCCCTTTCGCTAAGTGCCGGCCTTTCTCCTGCCGGCGGACTCTTTGATGATTTCCTGGCCGATGATATTCCTCTGGATCTGATTCGTTCCCTCGTATATCTGCAAAATTTTGGCGTCCCTCATCATCTTCTCAACGGGATACTCCCGCATATACCCGTATCCTCCGAAGATTTGTACGGCATCGATCGTCACCTTCATTGCCACGTCTGAGGCAAAAAGCTTGGCCATCCCCGAGACCTTCGAGAAATCCCTTGGGTTGCTGTCCATGAACCTGGCCACTGAGTAAACGAGGGCGCGCGCAGCCTCTATTTGGGTAGCCATATCCGCAAGCATATGTTGAATCGCCTGGAAGGAGATAATTTTGCGTTCGAATTGAACCCTTTCCCGCGCGTACTGAATGGCGGCATCCAACGCGCCCTGAGCCAGGCCTACACCCTGGGCCCCAATTCCCGGGCGAGTCTTGTCGAAGGTCTTCATCGTGATGATAAACCCCATCCCCTCCCGGTCGATAAGGTTTTCCCTTGGTATCCGGCAGTCCTCGAAGATGAGCTCCCGAGTTGCCGAAGCCCGAATGCCCAGCTTCTTCTCCTTTTTGCCGAACTCGAATCCCGGGGTTCCCTTTTCCACGATGAATGCGCTGGCCCCCCTGGCGCCCCGTGAGCGGTCCGTCATGGCGATGATGGAGTAGATTTCCGCTTCCCCCCCGTTGGTGATCCACTGTTTAGTCCCATTCAATGTGTACGAATCCCCGTCTCGGGTTGCCGTCGTCTGGATAGCACCGGCGTCGCTTCCGGCATTGGCTTCGGTCAGACCGAAGGCGGCCAGCCGCTTCCCCGTACCGATGTCTGGAAGATACCTCCTCTTCTGTTCATCATTGCCGTGCATCAAAATGGGATAAGCCCCCAGTCCACTCCCGGCATAACTCACGGAAATACCGATACAGGCCCAGCTCAATTGTTCAACCGCCAGACAGTTCTCAAAAACCCCGCCGCCAAATCCCCCATATTCCTCGGGAAGGTAGACCCCGAAAAGACCAGCATCAGCGCATACCTTCATAATCTCCCACGAGAACTCCTCCTTCTCATCCAACTCCGCCCTCACCGGGACCACTTTTTCCACCGCGATCTTTCTGGCCAAATCCCTTATCATCTGTTGTTCTTCGGTCAAAAAGTAATCCAACCCGAGCCCTCCTCAATCAATGGATGATTTTCTCCTTAATCTGATCCAATATCTTCATGACGTTTTTATGGCTCACTCTCAACAATTCTCGCCTCTTGTCGAGTTCTTCCATCAAGTGTTGATTAAATCCCCCTTCTGCAAGCTTGAGGCACACCAAAACCGCATTCATAATGGCCTTCGCCGATGAACTTCCATGGCATATCAAACATATCCCATTGATCCCTAAGAGGGGAGCACCTCCATACTCGGAATAGTCCACCCTCTTCTTTAAGTTGGCAAAAGCCCCTTTGATCAATAAATACCCGATCTTCGCCCTGAGGCTCTTTTTGATCTCACTCTTTAGGATAGCCCCGATTGCCTCTGCCAACCCCTCGCTGGTCTTCAAAGCGACGTTTCCCACAAAGCCATCGCACACGATTACATCTGCATTCCCATTACAGATATCCCTCCCCTCGACATATCCGGCATAGTTCAAGCGCGTTTGCTTCAAAATAGCGTGGGTTTCTCGAGTCAACTCGTTCCCCTTACTCTCTTCGGTCCCATTGCTGAGAAGACCTATTCGGGGGTTCTCCTTTCCCAACACCAACTTCGCGTAAACACTGCCCATGATGGCAAATTGAATAAGGTGGACGGGCTTACAGTCCACATTTCCACCGGCGTCCAACAGAATAGACGTCCCCTCTGAGGTCGGGTGAAACGTCGCGATGGCAGGCCTTTCTACTCCTTCCAATTTTCTTAGGATAAACATGGCGAAGGCCATGGCCGCACCGGAATTTCCAGCGCTGACTGCAGCATCCGCTTCACCCTCTTTAACGAGGCCCAAAGCGACCTTGATGGAAGAATCTCTATTCTGTCTCACTACCAAGGAGGGAGACTCATGCATTCCCACTACGTGAGAGGCATGGTAGACGGATAAGGGTAGGCCGGAGGTATCGTGTTTTTCCAATTCGCCATAGATGCGCTCCTCATCCCCTACCAAAATAACTTTGGCACCATGATTGCGAGCGGCCATGATGGCTCCCTCTACTACGGCCTGGGGTGCCTGCTCACCGCCCATAGCATCCACGGCTATCTGCATATAACCACCTGTGATCCTCTCAGCAAAGCCGGATAAAAAACTCAGCTCCCAATCAATGCGTCCGTCAACGAATTGATGATTCGATGGGCTTAGGTTTCCTCTTCTTCAAAAATCTCTTCCCCCTTGTAGGTCCCACAATGAGGACAGACGCGATGAGGGAGTTTTGGTTCATTACATTGAGGGCATAAGGATAGAATGGGGGATACCAACTTCTTGTGGGTCCTACGCTTATCCCTCCGTGATTTGGACCACCTTCTCTTCGGGACTGCCATTGGTTCAATTCCCTTTCTGTCCCCGCCCGATCTTAACCCCCTTCAGCGGGGCAAACCGCTCATCGAAAACCTCCCCTTTGCATGAACAACTTCCGCGATTGAGGTCTTCCCCACAGGTAGGACATAATCCCTTACAAGAGGGATTGCATAATGGCTTATATGGGATGTCAAGAAGAATTTGTTCTCGAACGATCGCCGAGAGGTCAATTTCACCTTCGTAATAGTAGCTCGACCTCAGATCTTCCGTATTGAGCTCTTCTTCCTGGGGGAGGGTTTCATCTTCGAAGGGAAATAACGTGACTTCGCAGCTAGAATCAAGAGGGAAACGAAAGTCCTCCAGACATCGACTACACCGGAGGATTAATTCCGTCTCTATCCGCCCCCTTATCAAAATGGCCTTGGCCGATTTATTGATCATCAAGTGACCCCGGACGGCTTTGTCCAAGGAAAAATTGATATGGGGTAGTTGGGGGAGCATCTCCTTTAGGTGCGCCTCTTCCTCAAGCAATTGGATCTGTATCCCTTCTTCCGGTATATCTTCTATCTTCAGCTTAGTCATGATGGGATCATACCCCGAAATCTTGTCCCATAGCGATTGAAGCCCTCATGGCAACGCGAAACCTCAATTTAAATCCTGTAAGTATATAAAAATTTGCCTTTTTGTCAAGGGCAAATCCGCCTGGAATTTCCTCAGTTCCTGCAGAAAACCGTTGTCCCCGAGCCTAACGTGCTGCAGTGCTGCAGCGAAATACAAGTGCTGCGGTGTTGCAGTGCTGCTGTGCTGCGGTTGAACGGAAAAACCAAGTAAACGAAATAAACCAAATAGACAAAATAAACCAAACAACACAAACTCTCACAAATTTTCCCTCCACCCATTGTAATTGTCTAATGGTTTTAGTACAATCTTATCATTTTTTTGGGAGGAATTACAGATGACCGACTGGACTATGGCCTTTAGGGTTTTTGTCTTCGGTTTCTCCGGCGTCTTCATCACATTGGCACTGTTGATGATAGCCATAACCATTTCGGGCCTCATCGTTACGAAGCTATCCAAGGGTAAGGAAGGTAAATAATCTTCAGGGGAAAGGGGAGAAGCGGCGATGGAGGGATCTTTCTTCAATACTATTATTCTCAAAACCGGTCTCGTTCACCTGTACTGGGGACATGTGGTCATGTGGGCCATGGGGTTCGCTTTCATCTACCTGGCCATTAAGAAGGATTTTGAACCCCTCCTCCTGGTGCCCATTGGCTTCGGAATCTTCATCGTCAACCTCCCCATCACGCCACTAATGGGAATTTCCGAGGGAAAAAGGGAGTTGATCAATATCTTTTACCACTACGGCCTCGAATGGGAGGTCATCCCTCCCCTCATATTCCTGGGAGTCGGGGCGCTGACGGATTTCGGCCCCTTGATCGCAAACCCCAAGACCTTCTTCTTGGGTGCTGCCGCTCAGTTTGGGGTTTACGTTACCTTCTTCGGGGCGTTGCTGCTGGGTTTTGGGGTCAGTGAAGCCGCATCCATTGGGATTATCGGCGGGGCAGATGGACCGACGACCATCTACCTTACCGCCAAACTGGCCCCTCATCTCCTGGGACCCAATGCCATCGCGGCCTATTCCTATATGGCCATGGTCCCCTTGATTCAGCCCCCGATCATGAGGCTATTGACCACCAAGGAAGAACGGATGATCGTGATGAAGCAGCTTCGGCCCGTATCGAAGCTGGAGAAGGTCTTGTTCCCGCTCATCGGTACGGCCATCATCTGCCTGCTGGTCCCGGATTCCGCCCCCCTCATGGCCATGCTCATGTTAGGAAACCTTTTTCGGGAATGCGGGGTGGTGGAGAGGTTGGCCAAGACATCCCAGAATGAACTGCTCAATATCGTCACCATCTTCCTGGGAATCTCGGTGGGGGCAACCATGAAAGCGGAGGGATTTCTACACTGGCAACCCATTTATATCTTCTTATTAGGGCTGGTGGCCTTTTCCTTCAGCACATTTGGAGGGATACTCTTGGCAAAGCTCTTCAACCTCTTCCTCAGGGAAAAGATCAATCCCCTTATCGGGTCGGCCGGTGTTTCCGCTGTACCTATGGCCGCAAGGGTTTCCCAAAAAATGGGCCAACAGGCCAACCCAACAAATTTTCTTCTGATGCACGCCATGGGACCTAATGTTGCCGGCGTTATCGGCACGGCCACGGCGGCGGGATTATTCCTATCAATCCTAAGGTAAGGAGTGTGATAACCATGACAAAAACACAGCCAAAGAACCCATTAAAGATTACGGACTTGACCTTCCGGGATGGTCATCAGTCCCTGTTGGCAACCCGCTTGAGAACGGAGGACATGGTTCCCATTGCTGAGGAGATGGATAAGGCGGGTTTTTACTCCATGGAGGTATGGGGGGGAGCGACCTTCGATGTCCCCCATCGATTTCTGGGCGAGGACCCCTGGGAGCGACCCCGGACCTTGAAGAAACTGATGCCCAATACTCCCTTTATGATGTTACTGCGAGGGCAGAACCTCGTGGCCTACCGAAACTACCCCGACGATGTGGTCGAGGCCTTCATTGAGAATGCGGCTGAGGTAGGAATCGATATATTCCGCTGTTTCGATGCCGTCAACGATGAGCGCAACTTTGAGACGGCCTTTAGGGTGATCAAAAAGTGCGGCAAACATATCCAGGGGGCTATCTGCTACTCCCTGACGGAGCGAAAGATGGGGGGACCTGTATACACCCTTGAGTATTACCTGGAAAAGGCCCGCATCATCGAGGACATGGGAGCGGACAGCCTCTGCATCAAGGACATGGCCTGTCTCTTGGCTCCCGATGACGCTTATACCCTCGTCAAAGCCCTCAAGGAAACGGTGAAGATTCCCATCCAGCTCCACACCCATTACACCAGTGGGTTCGGGTCCATGTCGTGTCTGAAGGCCGCCGAGGCCGGAGTGGACGTTTTCGATACGGCTCTGGCACCTTTTGCCATGCGGTCGGCCGCGCCCGCCGTTGAACCCATGGTGGTGGCCCTGGAGGGGACTGACCGGGATACCGGATTGGACCTCAAGCACCTGATGAAATTGGGCGAGTATTTCGAATCCATCGCCCCCAAGTATCGGGATTTTTATGGTCAGACCAAAATGGCGGTGATTGATACCGGCGTTCTCGTCCACCAGGTTCCGGGCGGAATGATCTCCAACATGATAAGCCAGCTCAAGGAGCAGAAAGCCTTGCACCGCCTAGATGAAGTCCACAAGGAGCTTCCTAAAACCCGGAAGGATATGGGATACCCCCCTCTTGTCACCCCCACCTCCCAGATCGTGGGCGTTCAAGCCGTCTTAAACGTCCTCTTCGGTCGCTATAAATGGATTGCCGAGGAGACCAAAGCCTACGTCTATGGACTCTACGGCAAGCCCCCGGTGCCTATTTCCGAGGAGATTCAGAAAACCATCCTCAAGGGGTATAAGAGAGGTGAAACGCCCATCACCTGTCGGCCCGCCGATGTTTTGGAGCCGGAACTGGAGAAGGCCAAGGAGGCAACGAAGGGTATCGCTAAGAACATTCAGGATGTCCTCATTTACGCTCTTTACCCCACCACAGGGATGCAATTTCTTAAATGGAAGTACGGGATCGAGCCGATGCCCGAAAAGCTCAAACCCAAAACGATGGAGGACATAAAGAAGGAGGATGAACTCATCGAGAAGGCCAAACGGGGTGAATTAGTAGAAGCCCAAAAGGCCGCATGAACTCTGCAGCAGGTATACCTTCTTTCATAGATGACGGAAGAGGAGGACCAGAGTTAACCTCCAAGGGGATGGGGTGAACCTTATCTCCTTTTTCCTTTCGTTGAACCTCTCAACTGAAAGGAGGCTAATATTCCATTTCATCTATAGTTTCATAACCGTACATCACCGGACGGAGGTTTCCCTGATCCAAATAGACATTGCACTTGGGGCATAGAGGACGAACCCCTCCACCCTCACCGAAGACGTATCTTACCTCCGTACTGCAAACCGGACACACTTTCTTTCCGAAAGACATAACCTGCCTCCTCAATCAATTTCGCCCCGGTTTACTCGTCTATCATTTTCCATGCCAAGAGCCTGCGAAAAGGAGTAAATAGGAAAATCACAAAAACCCCCCTTAATCATTGACATTGTGAGCTTTGGGGCGTCAATGCTTTTTCATGTCCCAACTCCCAGGAAGGGGAAAAGTGACGATTATTGGTAAAGGGAATGGCAAAAATTGCCATACCAGAAGACCGCCTTTTCCCCTCGGTTCGATGCCCGTGGTGTGGCTCTTTCCGGGCTGGCAGGCTTCAACGCGGGCCGGGGAAACGTCGGGAAATACAACCCTCTTTAACCCTCTCAAGGGTTGATCTCCTCCCTCCGTTCGGCTGAGCCCTTCGGTCTGAGCGTTCGACCGAGACATGTCGACGAGCTCATGTCGAGTCGCTCTTGCCGAGGGCTCAGGGTCGAAGACTCACGACGAAGCCTGCTCACTTCTCCAGCAGATTACGCTCAGGAACAACGATATTATCCAGAAACTCACGAAAAGCTGGTTAACGTTGCAGTTGCGGTCCTGCACGCGCTTGAATTAGAATGTACACTGCACAACTGCATGACTGCGGCACTGCAACACCGCATAACCGCAGCACTGAAAACCTTGGAAAAGGTCTTTCTTTGCTGCGACTTTTTCCAAGGTTTTTTTTTTCTGACTTGACAAATTGATATAATTTGATATAAAAAGAAACTAATTCTATCCAGATGAAATAAGATGAGAGAAAAGACTTACCTAACGGCGGCGGAGGCATGTGAATTGATCCGGATGAGTCGCGTGACCTTATACCGGATGATCAGGAAGGGAATAGTTCCCTCTTATAAAATAGGAGGGAAAAGGCTGTTCAATCGGAGGGAACTGATTCAGTGGGTGAAGTCTCAGAGGGAGGGAAAAAACCTTCGAGGCATTTCAAAGAAGGGGGAATGATGGGCATGTTCATTATCAAAGACCGAAGAAGCTTTCTCCGATTTAACTGCTCACACTTGGCCTCCTATATCCGGTTTGATGAAGAAGGGCGGCAATGTGAAGAGGAGAAGGTCAGAACCGTGGACATCAGCCCGGATGGGTTGAGGATTCAAACGTACTCCACTATCTCGGTGAACGAGGTATTGGATTTAACGGTGGCAATACGGGAGGAATTATTTAACGCCCAAGGAAAGGTGATTCGTTGTGAATCCTCTGACGATGGAAAGTTCAATGTAGGAATTGCCTTTTTGGATGTGGACGAAAATAACCGTCGTATCTTGTACGATTACTTTCGGGAAATCCTCGGGGGCGGAGAGTGATTTACCACACATACTTCATGGCTCAAGGAGAATCTTAACCTTTTCCTTCCCCTTTTCGAGTTTGATCCCAACAGAGGATCCGCACCGGATACAGAGGTATTCATACTCATCGCCCTCGGGTAAGATCAGAAGCAACTTCTTCCTTACGGGAACCGTCTCCTTGCAATGGGGGCAATAGAGGGAAGTGGCCTCGAATTGCTCGTATCCCTCGGTGGCATTACCACCGAAATCCGCCAAGGGCAACCTCCATGTCGTCTTTTACCGTAATCCAGCCGTTAACCGAAACTTAAGCCCCGAAAGGCTAAATGTCAAGTTGCTGATCGGAGACCCCTGGGTAAGGCGGTGGACCGCCAGGTTGAGGTTGAGGCTAAGGTTAAGGGCGAGGATAGAGGCGCATGTATGATTTCGGATTGCGGATTGCGGATTGCGGAATGAATACAAAGGTAAAAGGCTTAGGGCTCAAGGCAAAAGGCTCGAGGTTAGAGGCTAAGATCCAGAAGACAAAACAGGTGCTGCGGTGCGGCGGGTTCCCCGCCAGGTTGAGGTTGAGGCTGAGAGGTAGGAGGTTGAAGGGATAACCCGGGGGCTGGTGTTTGCCCCCTTGCTCACCCCCGTCCAGCAAACTACGCTCAGGAACAACGGAATTCTTGCGAAACTCCATAAACTTATACTGAATAAACCAAATAAACCGAAAAACGGAACAAACCAGATAAACCAAATGAACGAGATAGACCAAATAAACCAGACAAACCCTAGAAACTCGGAAAGCTCCAGACTGACTCACCTTCGCCCATGGGCGAAAATAATGAGGCGGATGATTCCTCAACGAGGGAATAAAAAAACGGAGCCTAAACGAGCTCCGTCTCTTATCAGGTTTATCGGGGGCCTTAAGGATTCGAATTATCCCCGGTCATCAATGATCCTTGCGGATGAACTTCCGGCATGTAAGACATATTCTCCACAATTGACATTGGCATTTTGCTTCGCACAATTGTCGCACAGTCTGTTAAACCGGTGTTTAGAAAGAAAGGAACGATTACATTTCAAACACATTCTCCTCTCTCGCCGGTTATGGGTATCATTGGCTAACATCGGATCCCTCCTTGATTTGTCGAATATCTACTATCAATGGTTGGAACAAGGACTACCCTCGACCATTATTGAGAGCCAATAGTGTATTTCCTCCCTAAAACCAGCTCCAAAAGGGTCAGAATTGCAGCAATCGCAAAAAGAAGGAGAACCCATGGAATGTAGAGAAATTTCCTCAAAGTTGCTTTCATGGTAATTCACCGATAGCATTTCAAACCTAGTTTTATGCATTTTTTGTGCCAATTTTCCATTAATAGATGAAAATCTATACCGGATTGGGATAATATTTACCCGGGGCGATGAGATTCCATGATTCGCGGCGTGTCGTCGCTCAAAAGGTTGAGGTTGAGGTTAAGGTTGAGGATAAAACCAAGGCTGAGGCTAAGGCTGAGGTCTAGGAAACAAAAACCGTGTTGCGGTTGAACGGAAAAACCAAATAGACGAGATAGACCAAATGAACCAGATAGACCTGATAAACCAAACAAAGGAATCTCGAATTCAAAACCACACCTGGAGCTTTCTGGCTTTTGCAGGGACAATTTTGTAACCTCTTGATTATAGGAGAAATGATTTTTTTCCTGGAGAACTCCAAAAAACTACCCATCTTGACATTTTTGGACCTTATATACTGTTGACTAAATTCCCTACGATGCGGTAGTTGTCGAAAAATCAGACATACTATCGCCACTTTCGACGGGCTATGATGGGATCGAAGTCGGATTTTACGATTACTTCAGAGAGTTTTGAAAGCCTCATTTCTTATTGGCTCAAGGGCTCCTACCCCTTAAGGTGGCAATCCATCTTCGTTTTGCCTATCTGGCTGGAAATCTGGTGCAAGGAGTTTGGGGCTACGGGGGATCTCTATCTGTGCGCCGTTAGAGAAAGGGGTTCCGTTATCGGTATCGCTCCCCTTCTCTTGGGGGATGAAGGGGCTTTCTTCATCGGTAGCGACGATGTTTGTGACTATTTGGACTTTGTTGTTGCCCCGGGGAGAGAGCATGATTTTTTCAATATCCTTCTCGACGATTTGAGGGGTAAGGGCATCAGCCTCCTAAACCTGGGGCCATTACGACCCAACTCCACAGTGCTCACGCATCTTGTGGGCATTGCACGGGAAAGGGGATATGAAGTCTCTTGCGCGGTGGAGGATGTTTCCCTAGAACTGGATTTGCCTTCTGCGTGGGAGGAATATCTGGGAATGCTCAGCCAGAAGCAACGGCATGAAGTGAGGCGCAAATTAAGGAGAATGCAAGAAGCAGGGGCGGTAAATTACCGCATCATTGAGGATAGCCGGGATGTCCCGGATGCCATCGACATCTTCCTCGAGCTCTTCCGGAAAGGCAAGACGGAGAAGGCATCCTTCATGACTGCCCAGAGGGAGTCTTTCTTTAGGTCGTTGGCAGAGGCTATGGCCCAAGGGAAACTCTTGAGGCTTGGCATCTTGGAGCTCGATGCATTACCCATGGCAGTGGTCATGTGTTTTGATTATAATAATAGAGTGTACTTGTATAACAGCAGTTACGATCCCCAATACGGCTCCTTAAGCGTAGGGGTGATATCCAAAATCCTCTCTATCAAAGAAAGCATCGACAGAGGCAGGAGAACTTTTGACTTTCTCAAGGGGGTCGAGGATTACAAATATCGCTTAGGGGGCAAGGAAATTCCCCTTCACGGTTGTCAGATAGTGCTGAAATGAGCACCATTACAACGGTTTCACCGCAGTCTTGGAGAGGCAAAAGGGGAGTCTGGAGGCAAAGCGTACATGAAGATAGCCATGGTGAGTGTTCACAGTTGCCCGTTGGGAAAGCTGGGGGGGGAAAACACCGGCGGCATGAACGTCTACATCCGAGAGCTTGCCCGTGAACTCGGGAGGCGGGGACATTTGGTGGACGTTTATACCCGTGCTCATGAGTCGGTACACGATCAGATCGTAGAATTTGGTCGAAATACCCGAATCATCCACCTCAAGGCAGGAGAAGGCGAGGAAATACACAAGTTGGCAATCTACCCGCATCTTGCTGACTTCGCATCCGACCTGGAAAATTTCAGGAAAAATAACGGGATTCAATATGACTTGATACATAGCCACTACTGGCTCTCGGGCTGGGCTGGAAAATGGATACAGGGATGGTGGAACATCCCTCATATTACCATGTTCCATACCGTGGGTGCGATCAAGAACGCAATCGCCGTAGGCGAACCTGAACCAAAACTTCGCCTCGATTCTGAAAAAGATCTGGTCAAGGATTGCCATCGCATTATTGCCTCTACCCATAAGGAAAGGGAGGCCCTGGCCCACTATTATGATGCTTCCCCGGAGACTATCAGCGTCATCCCCTGTGGCGTGAATCTGGATCTATTCAGGCCGATAGATAAGTCAATTGCCCTATGCCATCTCGGCTTCGACGGCGAAGAGATCATTCTCTTTGTAGGACGCATCGATCCGCTCAAGGGCATAGACAAATTATTGAGGGCCATGAGTTACCTGGAGAATCAAAGGCTTAAACTGGTAGTAATCGGTGGCGATGCACAGAGCCAGGCCGAATTGGAAAGGTTAAAGAGCCTATCACTGAGCTTGCAGATCCACGATTCAGTCGCCTTTTATGGATTGGTGAAGCAGGAGATGTTGCCTTATTTTTACAGCGCTGCCGATCTGTGTGTTGTCCCATCGTATTACGAAAGCTTCGGCCTGGTGGCTTTGGAATCCCTGGCTTGCGGAACACCGGTGGTGGCTAACAAGGTAGGCTGTATCGAAAACGTTATTCGGCATGGTGAAACGGGATACGTGGTGATGGATAATGCTCCTCGTCGCCTTGCGGACAAGATCGCTCTGCTTCTTTCAATGTCCAATGGAAAGCTCAAGTCTCCTCAATCTATCCGGGCATCGGTAACCGCGTTTAGCTGGTCTAACATCGCTGATGCAATAGTGAACGAATACGGGGAGGTACAGAGGAATTACCGCGCAGAGCATGCTATGTGTGACGACATAAATATTTCTGGGTCTTATCCCAATTAGTTGGAAGAAAGGGGCCAAGGATTCGAGGATTCAGGGATTCAAGTGTTTATTTTCTAAAGCTTGAATCCTTCTATGACCACCAACTTTTTTGTAAGATGATCCGAATTTGTTTAGGATTTAGTTGGTGTTTAGTCTACCACCTTTTCATACCATAAACTCCTTGTTCGGATGCCGAACCCGGCAGACCGGTAAAGAGCGCAGGCTGCCTTATTCTCGCTATCCACCGTCAAATCAACCATCCCCAGACCCTTGTTTTTCAAATAGGATAATCCCGCCAGAAGCACATCCCTGCCTATCCCCTTGCTTCGGTGATCTGTATCCACGCCGAGCATGTAGATACGGCCTCTACCGCCTCGTGTAACATTCTCCTCTCCAACGTATATCCTCGTCCAACAATAACCGATCACATGGTCCCCATCGCAGGCGAGTATAATATCCTCCGGGGAACAGTTGGGAAGACCGATACGGTACGCTATTTCTTCTACCGTGTTGGGATTGAACCCCCAGGTATCGGCGAAAGAACGATTTTGAATGTTAACCAGCTTTTCCTCCTCACCGCTTTTCATCTGGCGGTACCGGGGGCCCATTCGACCCATATCCGGCACATGAACCTCGGAGAGATCAAGCCTCAATTCAAGAAAACGGCGGATGAATCTGAAACCCATTTTCGTAAACAGTTCCCGAGCCGTCACGTTATCTTGTGAAATATTTACGTGGACTCTTTTCACTTCCAGCTCTCTCGCACGGTCTATGGCGCATTCAATGAGCTTCGTCGCAACACCGTTCCCGCGATATTCTGGGTGTACAAGGCAACTGAGCACAACTCGTCCAATGTTGAGCTCCGCCGTCGCATCTACATAGCCGATGATATCTCCGGCTTTTTCAGCAATAAAAAGGTTATTCTCAGGGGAATGATTTGGCCGACCCAGGCTCTCGATCACGTCCTGCGGCGAGACGGAAGAAGAGCTCCACCCTCCTTTCCCGACTTCACCCACCAACTGGACCAACATATCGAAATCCTCGGGACGATAGTTTCGTATGATATACGGGAGATTGCTCATATAAGGCTGCGATTACCTTTAGCATGAATTGCGGCGCATCCTGTCCCTATTCCTGTGTGAAATCCCCGGCGGAAGAACCTTCTCAAGCTGCCCATTTTAGACTGTCCCTGGCTCCCTGTCAATTCAATATGTCGAGACCAAACAGACGAAATAGACCAAATAAACGAAACAAACCAGATAAACCACCTTGTACCGGCCTTGTTTGATGTTATACAATTTCCGTGTGTCATCCCATATCAAGGAGGCTTGTGCATGACGACGAAGCTAGCTCAGGTGATAGTGGTTACGCCTCATCCAGATGATGCGGAATACGGCGTTGCCGGAACGGTGGCTCGTTGGACCAGTGAGGGAAAGGAGATTGTATATGTGGTGTGCACCAACGGCGACAAAGGCACCGATGATGCCAACATGAAGCCGGAGGAACTCGCCAAGACTCGAGAAAAGGAACAGATGGCCGCGGCAAGATTGCTAGGGGTAAGGGAGGTCATATTCCTTCGCTATCCGGATCAGAGTTTGGAGGACACACCCGAATTCCGGAAGAATCTCGTCCGCCTTATAAGGCTATACAGGCCTGAAACTATCGTAACTGCCGATCCTTATCGCCGCTATGTCTGGCATCGGGATCATCGCATCACCGGCCAAGTTACCCTGGACGCCGTCTTCCCCTATGCCAGGGATCCCCTTTCTTACCCCGATTTCATGAAAGAAGGCCTTCATCCTCACAAGGTGGGGGAAATACTGTTCTGGGCGTCAGATGATGTAAATTACCGTTCCGATATCACCGACACATTCCATCTGAAGCTGGCCGCACTATGCTGCCATGAGAGCCAGGTGGGACACATTCCACCCCAGGAGCTGGAAGAACGGCTGAAGGAAAGGCATGGGGCATTGGCTGAGGGAGAGGAATTCCAGCTTGCGGAGGCTTTCCATCGGGTTGAGATGCAACGATAGTCCGATGAGGTCACAATACATGATAGTGTTGCGGTAAGGCGGGGCACCGCCAGGTTGAGGTTAAGGTTAAGGTTGAGGTAAAATCAGTGCTGCGGTTAGCGAGAAACAGGTTTGAGGTCAGAGGTTAGAGGCGGGAGTAAGGAGTAAACAGGCTATGGGAACAGTGTGTTTTGGATTTCTCCTCCTAGATGACCCTTATCCCTCAGATTACGCTCCCGAACAACGGTTTTCTTGCGAAACTCCATAAACTTATACTGAATAAACCAAATAAACCGAATAAACGAGACAAACCAAACAAACCAGATAAACCAAATAAACGAAACAGACCAAACAAACGAGACAAACCAAACAAACCAAATAGACCAGATAGACGAAATAGACCAGATTCCTAAGACGAAAGCCAGAGCACATCCCCACACAGGTCAGGATCATGAGGCCGGGAGGAAAAGAGGGCAAATT
>JAUWDQ010000017.1 GCA_030608745.1 Pseudomonadota bacterium
GGTGTCCAGGTCAATCTCCAGGCGATCCTCTCTCGGCAAGCAGCCAATAAAGAGTACCCCAACCAGGGCGAGAAGGACAATGGGCCGGATGAGTTGTGTTTTGATTCTATCTTTGCTTCCCATCGTGACATCCTCCAGAGATCAGTTGCTGACCATCACTTTGGAGGTCCCCCCTGTTGGCTTCCACGAACTTTATGGACAAATACTCGTTCAAAGCATGCATCAGCTTTTGTGGCCCCTCAACACCCGAGCCAACGCCTGGGACAACCTTTCCACGCTCGGAGGTTTGGTCAGCACGCCGATACGCTGGCCGGAAGAGATACGACTGAAGCCATCGGCCATATGCAATCCCGGACGCTCCTGCCTGGCGATGATGGTCCGGATGCCAGCCTGCGCGGCAGCCTCAATAATGGGATTGATGGGGTATGCAATCAAGAACTCCACCCCTTCTCGTTTCAGAATCTCTGCGATAGCGGCGGCACCATTCATGAACATCCTCCCCTGATTTTGTGCTATACGGCGTTAATCTATTCCCCTTTCTCACCGGATAAACACGTTCGCTTTCCCTTCCTCTCCCCCCCACAATCTTCTTCTTACCGTGGCATATCCTGAGGAGGAGAAGCAACTACGATGAAAATCAGATCTTCAAAGCCGGTATTCACCATGGCATGCTCTACACCAGGAGGGATGAAAATCACCGTCCCGGGACCGACTAAATGTCTCTTGCCGTCCAGCTCAACAACACCTTTTCCCTTAAGGACGTAGTAGATATTTTCAGCGATCTCGTGGGTATGGGGATCGCAGTAACCCTTCGGCTGGTAGCTGGACACACGAAAATCGAAGTATTTCGAACCATGGGATTCATTGATGAGTAATTTTGAAAATGCGCTATAGTGGGCGGGGGGTTCAGTCCAATTCACTTCCTCGGCTTGAAATATTTTTGCCTCCATCGACAACTCCCTGTGAGGTTGATAAAAAAGAGCCTAAACTCCCGTTCCTCGCTTCGTCTCCTCTTGGTTCCTCTGATCACCGAGAGAAGAAATAGGCATACTAGACCGTTCCCAGTGAAAAGGGTGATGGCATCGATGATTCGCTATCACGTATCCCTCTATTTATGTCCTGAGATTCCGCTTCCCATACGATGGTTCTGGGTACGGAAAGGGAGGCAACACCCACGTCCCAACCGAAGGCGCCTTGGCCTCCCGTTCTACAACGACATCGATTACAAAAGGCTCGTTGGATTTGATGGCATGCTGAAAGACATCCTTGAAGTCACCCGGCTTTTCAACCTTTGCCCCATTTGCTCCGCAGGCCTTCGCCAGAGCGGCAAAATCGGGATTATAGAGCTCTCCCGACTCATCCTTTTTGAAACTGGTAACAATTTCACGATTCGGCCAGGCTCCATTGGCCTGATGCCGAATCACGTTCCATCCATAATTGTTCCAGACTATCCAGATAGCGGGGATATCATATTCGACTGCGGTGCAGAGGATGTGAGGGGTCATCATGAATCCGCCGTCCCCACAGATCGATACGCAGACCCTATCCGGCGCGGCCAGCTTCGCTCCCAATACCCCACACACACCGAATCCCATCGAGGCAAATCCCCAGGACTGGAGCATCGTACCGGGCTCGTATGCCTCGTAGAATTGGAGAAGCCAATTGTGGTGCTCCCCCACATCGGAAAGAACAATACCATCCCTCGGCATGATCGCCCGCACGTCCTTCACCAGCCGCTCCGGTCTTATGGGAACAACCTCTGAAGTGAAATGCGGGCTGTTGAACTCCACCCACCCCCTTCTCCACCGCTGAATCTCATCCAACCACGCCTTGTTTCGTTTCTCGTCTTTCTTTACCCTGATCTCGGCCAACGTCAAGAGTTCCCTCAAGAAAGCTCTCGCATCACCCAGGATACCGAGGGTGGGAGGGTAGTTCCTCCCGAGTTCATCGGGATCGATCTCAACGTGGATCAGTTTCGTGGGGGGAATATTGAAGGTATATCCAGGTATCCAGGCACTGCTTTGACGATCATCAAACTTCACTCCCAACCCCAGGAGAACGTCACAGGAACGGCAGGCCTCGTTGGCCATGTATGTCCCGTTCCGCCCTATTGCGCCCAGGCTTAATGGGTGATCCTCCGGGATAATTCCCTTGCCATTGGCCGTCGTTGCCACCGGTATGTTGAGTAATTCGACCAATTTCCTCAGCTCAGGTGCTGCTTCGGATAAGACTGCCCCATGGCCCGCAAGGATGCACGGCGTATCCGTGCCCAGGAGCAGCTCGAGGGTTTCCTCGACGAGTATTGGATTGCCCGCACCGCTGGATGTAATCCCCCCCCGCCAGAGCTCGGGCTCCGGAACCTCGACATCCGCCTCCTCCGCAAAGCAGTTCAGGGGGATATCGATCTGTACCGGGCCTGTCCTTCCGGTTAACATCGTCTTGAAGGCCTGGCGAATCGCCAGGGGAATCATATCCACCCGGGTCGGCTGAAAGGACCTCTTCACATAGGGACGGAGGACGTTTGGGTATTCCGCCTGATAGTAGCGGCCCGTCTCCTGGAATGGAGACCTGTTGAATTGAGATGTCGGGACGTTTCCGGTAATGGCCAGGAAGGCTGATGAGTCCATCATGGCTGAAGCCACCGCTGTGGGAAGGTTGGTTGATCCTGGCCCACAGGAGGTGAAGGTGGCGACGGGCTTATGGGCAACCCGGAAGTAGGCATCGGCCATGTGGCCTGCAGCCTGTTCATGTCTCACCGTCATGGCCTTAATTTTATCCTGCCGATCGTACAAAGCATCGAGAAATCCGATAATCCCGTGCCCGCAAAGGCCGAATATGTACGGAACCTTTTCCTTCACGAGATATTCCGCAATGATGTCAGCTCCCCTCATCCTTGCCATGATACACCCCTTGTCCTGCTATGAATCTATGGACGCCGTGTTCACGCGTATTCCAATAGATCGATTTAGAGGTAAGGGGGGAGTTTCCTCCCCCCCCTTACACGGGTTTACCATACCCCGTATTTCTTGGACATCTCACCGTAATCGAGAAGCTTCCTCGTCTCGAAGGGTACGGAGTACTCCTTAGCATTTGCTTTGTCCACGATCAGAACGGGGAGGATGATCCTCTTCGGAATCTTCTCTCCGCGGAGGTACTTGATGGCCGCTTTGGTAGCCAGGTACCCCTGATGGAGACCGGCGTAGTCCGCAGAGGCGAACAACCTGCCCTGTAAAATGGACTGAGCGGCATCGTAGTTGGCATCAATCCCCGTCACCTTGATCTCCTTCAGCCTTCCAGCCGCGTCAATGGCCTCTATAGCGCCGAGACCCTGCTCGTCGTTGGCCGCAAGAACCAAGTCGATTTTAGGGAACCGCTGGAGCAGGTTCTCCATGACCTGCATACCCTTCAGTCGATTGTAGTCCGCCGGCTGGGCCATGAGGAGTTTCACTCCCGGGGTTTCCTTGATGGCCTTCATAAACCCCTTGTGACGCATTTGAGCGGTGATGGCTCCGGGAACACCGTCCTGGACTATGACGTTTCCCTTTCCCCCGATTTTCTTGAACATGTACATGGCCAGTTCGTAGGCCAGTCTTTCGTCATCGGACCCCACGTAGATCTCATACTTCCCGCCGGCCATCTCGTTGCAGTAATTGAAGACGGGAATACCCGCCTTATTCATCTTCTCGACGGTGGTCACCAAGGCCTTATAGTCAACGGGCACGAAGACGATGGCATCGGGCCTCTTGAGGATAATATCCTCCATCATCCTCGTCTGCTCAGCGATGTTGTCGGACTTGGGGGGCGAGGTATACGTGATCTTAATATCCTTGTACTCAGCCGCGGCCCTCTGGCCCCCCGTCCAGCATGCCTTCCAGAATGGGTTAACGATGTTCTTGACCGAAAAGACAACCCACTTCTCCTTTGCCAACCCCGTCGCCGTGAAGGAACCGACGAGAAACAGGGTCACAATGACAATTAATAACGTTTTCGATCTCATCTCTTATTCCTCCTTTTGAAATGTCTCAACTGTTGTCAAAAACAATCCTAAATCCCAAACCGAACGAAATGAGCTATCACCTCCTCTCAGAATTCAGTAATCTAACATTCGAATGCTATCACCCCCTTTCTGCCCTGATGGATCAGGTGGTCTGAAGTTTCTGAGCCCGGAGTACATCCACCGCCACCGAGAGGATGACGATGGCCCCAACCACGAAGGGTTGCCAATAGGTTTCGATCCCCATCAGGTTCATCCCGTTGATAATGAGACTTATGATGATGGCTCCGAAGATCGTCCCCCCAATGCCCCCCTCTCCGCCGTAAAGCGATGTGCCACCGATGGTTATGGCCGCAAGGCAGGGAAGCAGCAGTGGATCCCCGATACCTGCCTCGACCGCGTTAATCCGCGAAATATAGACAACCCCTGCAAAGGCTGCCAGCAAGCCGCTCAGGGTGTAAGCCATGATCTGTATTCTTCGAATGCGAACCCCGGAGAATCGAGCGGCCTCATAGTTGGCTCCGATGTTATAAATGTAGCGGCCGAAGGTGGTGTAGTTGAGCACCAGGTAGAGAACCGCGCACAGGGCGAACATGAGAATGACGGGGACGGGAATCCCGAGGATGTAGCCGGCCCCGAAGAACCGGAAGGCCTTCGGGAAACCCCAGATGATCTCGGCCTTCATAAACATGAGGGCAAACCCCTGAGCCATCCACATCATTCCATAGGTCACAACAAAGGCCGGCAGGCCGACAAAGGCGATCAATACCCCATTGACCAACCCGCACAATGCGCCAATGCCTAAGCCCACCAGGATGGCGAGGATCATGGGTTCGGTCTTCAAGAAATAGCCCATGATGCAGGCCGAAAAGGCCAGGACTTGGCCGATGGAGAGGTCTATCCCTTCCGACAGGACGACCACGGTGAGGCCCGATGCCAGAAGGAAGATAAGCGAGGATTGACGGAGCACGTTGATGAAATTATTGACCGAAAGGAACTCAGGCCTGGCCACGCCCAAGATGGCTGCAATAATGAATATGACAGCCAGCCGCATAATGAGAGCTAGATATTGCCTGATCAACATTTGATCCCCCTCCCCTCAGGATTTAGGACAGCCTTTCACCCTTGCAGCTAGCCTTGCCCAGGCTCTTCATCATTGTCTGTCCCCAACCAACGATTCGATTTTGCCTCCATTTCACTTTTAATCGCGCACCATAGGCTAATCGCCCTTTAGCGAATCGTAAACCACGGCTAAGATCAGATACGCGCCCACGCCCACCACCTGAACGGCAGGCGGAACGCCTAGCACGCTCAACCCGTTCTGCAAGACGACGATGGTTGCCGCGCCGGCCAGGCTTCCCCATGGGTTTCCATTGGCCAGTGTCCACGAACAGCCACCCACGATAACCGAAGCAATGGCTTCGAACTCCAGCCCGAATCCCACCAGCGGGTGCGCGGCATTCAGCCTCGAGGTCATGACCAGGGCGGCAACGCCCGCGTATGACCCCGCGACTCCGTAGATGGCGCTCTTGAAGAAAATGTCGTTCACACCGACTAAGTGGACGGCTTCCTGGTTTCCGCCAATGCCGAAGATATAGGTCCCGAAGGTGGTGTGGTAGAGAAGCACGTGGTTAAAGAGAATCACGAAGATCAAAATAATGACCGGGAACGGAAGCCCCCATAGAGAGCCGCCCGCGATGAACCTGAAGGATTCGGGGAAACCGGGAATCGAACCCCCTTTGGTCATGACCAGGGCCAAGCCGGTAAATACTCCCATGTTTCCGAAGGTGGCCACAAAGGGAGGAAGTTTCACCTTTGCGATCAAAAACCCGTTGAGAAACCCACCGGCGGTACCCAGGACGATTGAAATAAAGATCACCTCGGGCAGCCCGAGCCCTCCGTGCAAAGAAACGGCCACCACGACACCGCAAAAAGAAACCAGCGGGCCGGATGACAGATCGATACCTTCAGCCAGGATGACCAGGGTCTGGGCCAGGGCAAGAATGGTCAACACTGTGCCCTGAAGCCCCAGGTTGAAAAGATTCTCCCCCGTCCAAAAGTGTTCGGAGATGATCGAGCAGGCTATCAGCAGAAAAACGAGCGCGAAGACCGCGGCGGGGATCTTCTTGAAGGCTTTCTTGAACTCTTTTCTGTCCACTTTGGCTCCTCCTCGTGCTTCAAGACTCCGGGGAAACGACCTTTATCGATAGTTCGAGGGGGATGCGGATTGGTTGATATCCGGCCCGTACCGACCGCATTGCAGAGTCATGACGAGGCCTCATGGCCATCACGCCGCACCCCCGGCCATGGCGTATTTCAAGACTGTCTCCTGGTCTGCCTCATCCCCCTGCAGCTCTTTGACGATCCGTCCCCCGTGCATGACGTAGATTCGGTCGCTCATATGCAGGACCTCCGGCAGTTCCGATGAGATCATCAGAATGGCCGCGCCTTGTTTGACCATTTCATTCATGAGCTGGTGGATCTCCGCCTTTGCCCCCACATCCACGCCTCGCGTGGGCTCATCAAAGATGAATATCTTGGCTTGGGTGCAGAGCCACTTGGCCACAACCACCTTCTGTTGATTGCCGCCGCTCAAAAATCTGACGATGCGCATGAGGGAAGGGGTCACGATCCGCAGCGCCTTGACGTACTCATTGACCGCCTTTGACTGCTTGGCCGGATTGATAAGCCCCCGAGGAAAGAGTTTTTTCAGGCTGGCGATGATCACGTTCTCCTTCACAGGCAGTATCAATGCCAAACCCTCTTTCTTTCGATCCTCGGGAATGAAACCCACTCCCAGGGCCACGCTCTTTGCCGGAGTCATCGAGAGGTTTTTCCCAAAGATCTCTACCTCGCCATCGTCATAACGGTCGACACCGAAGAGAACTCTGGCCAGTTCCGTCCGCCCAGCTCCCACCAATCCCGCCAATCCAACGATCTCCCCGCTGCGGACGTGGAGGTTCACGTCTCGAAGGACGCCCTCCCGGGAGAGATTTTTTACGTTCAGGGCTACGTCCCCTTTCTCCTTCAGGAATTCCCTGGAGAAATAGGCGGTCATTGACCGGCCAACCATGAGCCTAATGATTTCATCGAGGTTCTTCACCTCGCCCACGTCCATCGTGGCCATGACCTTGCCATCCCTCAGCACGGTGACCCGATCCGCCACATCGAAGATCTCCTCGAGGCGGTGGGAGATATAGATGATTCCGATACCCTTCTTTTTGAACTCCTCGATGGAGCGAAATAACTCGTCGAGCTCCTTCTGGGTCAGGGCGGCCGTGGGCTCGTCCATCACCAAAATGGAGGCCTTGATGGAAAATGCCTTGGCCATCTCGACGAGTTTACCCTGGGCCACACCCAGTTCCACCGCGTTGACCTTGGTATCAATCTCAGCGCCGATTGAATCCAGAATTTCCCTGGCGTCCTTGTGGAGGCGCGGATAGTCGACGAGGAAGGGAATCCACTTTCGCCGAGGCTCCCTGCCCAGGAAGATGTTTTTGGCCACGGAGATATAGGGAACGAGGTTCATTTCCTGGTAAATCACGCTGATCCCCATGTTGAGGCCGACCTTGGGGTTTCTAATGTCAACCTCATCTCCCTGGTAATAAATCTCTCCCTCCGTTGGGGGATAAACTCCCGCGAGTATCTTGATTAAGGTTGATTTCCCGGCCCCGTTCTCTCCCACAAGGACATGAACCTCACCCCTTTTCAGGTCGAAATCGACCTTGTCCAGCGCGCGCACGCCGGGAAAATCCTTGCTGACCCCCTTGAATTCCAAAATCGTTTCGTCCGCGGGTTGGGCTCCCATTGTTATTCACTCCCTCCTTTTCATGTTTTTAACTCACCTTCTTCCACTTCTTCCTCACCTCCAGCTCTGTGACATCCTCGCTCAGCGGGGAATTGATCGCCATGAACCGGCATGTTTCAGTGCCCCGGTTCTCCACTCGGTGCTCGGCAGAAGGGGGAATATACATAAGCTCGCCCTTCTTCACCTGATACTCTTCCCCCCCAACCGTTGTCATGAGCTCTCCTTCGAGGACAAAATAGACCTCAGTAGAATCCCTATGAGAGTGCAATGGGCAGCCTGCGCCTGAGGGATACCGGGATAGAGCAATGGTAAACGGCGTACCCGGAAACGTCTCCCCGTCGATCAAGAGCCTCATGAATCTCCGGAAAGGTCCTGGCGCCTCAAACTCATCAACTGTGTCCGGGTTGATCACGAAACCGTTTATGGATTCCCCCACTTCATCCTCCATACTTATTACATCCGCCACCCCAAAGGCGCGAGCTTCTCAACGGAGCTGACAATTCCCCCCTTTGGATCCTCGGCATGGGTTGTTTCTAAGATGGAGACCCCGGGGAACCGCATCTCCTTCAGTTTTTCCGCAACTGGTGCGAAATCGATCCCTCCCATGCCAATGGGTGAGTGGGTCCACTTCACAGTGTCCGTGTCCGAGAGATGAATATGAACCAGATAATCCTTTACCAAATCCAGGGCTGGAACGACCGATTCTACCATGGACGCATTGGCCACGTCAAAAACAATCTTCATCCACGGACTCTTCACCTCATTCAACACGAACAGCATGAGCTCCGCCCTGTCGATAAACAACGAAGGACCGTTTTCCAGGCCGAAGATAACCTTATTCCTCTCGGCATGCTCGGTGCACCTGAGCACCCCTTCCCGTGCAAATCTTTTCCAAACCGTCTCAACAGGTGGGGCCAGGAGCGGATGCCTCTTTCCCAGCATAGCGACGATGATCTTGGCCCCGAGATCATGGGCCAAGGTGATCTGTTCCATGATCTGTTTCACGCTTTCATCCCGTATCCCGGGATTAGGGCTTGCCATATTGATGTCCAGAAAGGTCGGGTTGATCGCCACCAACTCCAACTCCAGTTGATCCATCAGGCTCCTGAGATCCTTCCGTTGTTCCTTTGTGAAGCTGGGAGGCCAAAAATGGGGGGGTGTGGTCATCAGTTCGATGTATCTGAATCCAAAGGCCTTAATCTCCTTGAGCGCATCCTCGAGGGAATAATCCCACAGGTAAGAATACTGCACTGTGCCGAGCTTTAAAAAATCTCCCATGTCTCGTGCCTCGGGTGATTCATCGAACTTCGTCTTCCGGTAACAACATAACCTTTAAGCCTTCCCGGCCCTTCATCAATTTGATTCCCTCTTCAGCCTTGCCGAGCGGCAGGCGACGGGTGATGGTTTGGCTCAAGTCGTGCTGAGCGTTGAGCAACATGGCCGAAACCCTCTGCCATTCCCTCGGTGTGTAAGCCCTGGTTCCAACCAGTTCAATTTCGCGGAATGAAAGCATCGCCGTTGGAATTTCCGTCGCCTCGTGACCTTGCCCCAAGATGCCGACCCTGCCTCCCTTTCGGACAAGATTCAGTGATTGGGTGACGCCGGAGGGGGCTCCAGCGGTCTCAAACACCACATCCGCCCCCAGCCCACCCGTATATTCTAAGATTTGCTCCCGGGGATCTTCCGCCTCTACGATAATGGGAATGGCGCCGATCTTCCCGGCTAGCTGGAGCCGCTCGCGATCTGTCTTCAATCCCGTAACAAAAACACGGACGGCACCGGAGTGTAGAGAGAGAACCGCCATTATGAAACCCAACGGACCAGCTCCCACAACTGCCACGGTATCGCCGCCGGTGAGTCGAGCTCTCTCAATGGCGTGAAGTCCCACACAGGTGAGTTCGCTTAAAGCTCCCACCTCAAAGGGAACCGCGTCGTCCAACCGATGCACATTGGATGAACGCACCGAGATGAACTCCGCGAAAGCTCCATCGGCTCCCAAGCCTAACAGGGGCCGATTGTCGCAGATATTCTGCCTTCCGTCTTTGCAAAAATAGCATTCCTCGCAGTAGAGCAACGGGTTGACCATGACCCGATCCCCCGCTTTTACGGTCTTCACCTCAGGTCCCACCTCAGCGACGATACCCGCGAATTCGTGCCCCATTACCACCGGCAACTTCGGCTTGTATTCCCGAACGATATTATCAGGCCATTCGTAAAGGTGCATGTCCGTCCCACACAGTCCTGCAGCTTTTACTCGGATGAGTACATCTCCAGCCCCTATGTTGGGCACGTCCCAATCCAAATATTCCGCTCCACCCGGTTCCGGCCTGACCTTGACAAATGCCTTCATTTCTCCCATGCTTCTCAAATCCTCTCCTGCCTGAGAGAATCAGCATACTTCTTCAAACCTTCGAAGAGATCATACTGGGGTTGGTATCCCAGCTCGGATTGAGCTCTTTGAATGCTGAGGGCCCCCTTTTGCGGAGCATCCACCCCATCAGCATACCTCAGTAGGCCCGGGCCCACGGTTATCTTCGCACCCGGAATAATCTTCCGGACCATCTGGGCCATCTCTTTGAAGGTGTGAGCCTTCCCACTGGCGATGTTGAAGATGCGGCTCTTGGGCTCCTTCACGTCGAAAGCAAGCAGGGCTCCTCGTACGAAGTCATCGATATAGGTGTGGTCGGCCCGATGATCACCCCCCGTCTCCATCTCTGTCGGGGTTCCTTTTAAACTATTCTCGAGAAAAGTCTTGGGTGGTCTGGCTCTGGGCAACCCCCATCCGTAGACCCAAGAGGTTCTGATGATCACAACATCCAGCCCGAAAAAGGTATGGAAAAATTCCTCATATCTCTGCGCCGCCATCTTCGTGATGGAATAGGGGACCGTGGGGGAAACCGGGTAGTCCTCATCAAGGGGCTCATATTGAAACTGCCCATATACCTCCTCTGAGCTGATATCCATGAGCCTCTCAATTCCAAAAAAGCGCGAGGCCTCAAGGACATTAATGGTACCTTCTACATTGATCTTTGCCGTAAGGGCGGGCTTCTCGATGGAGGGTCCGAAACCCACCAGGGCAGCGGTATGAATGATCCGCTTCACATCTTCCGCCTTCATGGTTCTCATGAGAAAGCTCAAATCGAGAATATCCCCCTGCACAAGCTTAACCCTGTCCTGGAAAGGAAGGAGGTTCTGGGGAAGGCCGGTGGAAACGTTGTCATAGAGAACGACCCGATCGCCTCTCTGCGCGAGGGCACGAGCCATGTGTGCCCCCAAGAATCCCGCTCCCCCTGTGATCAAAATCGATTGTTCCATTCTTACAATGACCTAACGGAGCCCGAATCTCCCAGGATGCCCTTTCAAACCCTCCGGGCGGCCATGGCTGCCTCTTCGAAGGCTTCCTTCATCGTCCTCGGGATGTTGCAATCCCCGATAACATAGAGCTCCCCAATGGCCCCCTCTGCCCTCAGTTCTTCAGCCAGCAGGTCGTTATTCCGCATCCCAACGGCCAGAACGACGTTCTTGACCTTCAGCTCTTCGAACTCCCCCTTCTGCTGCACGACGATTGAATCGTCCCTGATCTGTTCAACCGTGGTTTCCATTCGCACATCGATGTCGGGGTGATTCGTTACCTCGTTTCGAATGAACCAGCCCGTGCGCAATCCGACATTTCCCCCCAGCTTATCAGTCGGCTCTACAATGACCACCGGAGAAACTTCGTTTTCCAGGAGGAATAGAGCGGTTTCCAATCCAACCAGTCCACCCCCAATGATGGCGGTCTTTTCGTCCAGGAATACGCGTTGATCCAGAACATCGATGGCAGAGTGGACATGGGGCTTGTCCACCCCGGGTGTAAAGGGCAAAACTGGCGTTGCCCCTGCGGCAACAATCACGACATCAGGCCTGATCTCTTGCACCAGCGCACGGGTTACTTCAGTATCCAACCGCATATCCACCTGAGACTTTTTCAGCTGAACCTCCAGGAATCGGATCACCTCTTCAAACTCCTTCTTATGATGAGCCCTGGAGGCGTAGTGGAGCTGTCCACCTACTCGGTCTCGCTTTTCACAGAGGACAACCTCATGGCCCCGAAGATCAGCAACCCGAGCTGCCTCCATACCGGATGGGCCCGCCCCGACCACCAGAACCCTCTTTTTCTTCAGTGCCGGCTTGATCGACAACTCCCTCTCGCGTCCGGCCTCTGGGTTGATTGCGCAGGTGATGGGCACATTAGTAGCCAGTTGATCGCTACAGCTCATACACGCGGGGCAGATCCGAATATCCTCTGCCCAACCTTCTTGGGCCTTCAGGGGCCAGTAGGGATCGGCGTGTAACGCCCTCCCCACGGAGATGAAGTCGGCTTTTCCCGTAGCGAGGATTTCTTCTGCCAGTTGGGGATGATTAATCCTCCCGACGATGGAGACGGGGATGCTCACCGTCTGCTTTATTCTCCTTCCAAGATCGACAAGACATCCCCGTGGGAACGCCATCGGCTGCACAATCCACACAACAGATTCATAGATGCCGGCGGACACATCGATCAAGTCGATTCCAGCCTTCTCCAGTTCTTGGGAAAATTCCACCATGTCATCAATGGTCAGTCCTCCCTCGATCTTTTCCTCTCCGCTCATCCGATAGGCAAGGGGAAGGTTCTCCCCCACCACCTTCCTGACCCTGGCCACGACTTCCAGCGGAAAACGCATGCGTTTTTCAAAGGATCCCCCATATTCATCCGTCCGCCTGTTGCTAAAAGGAGATAAGAATTGGTTTATGATGTAGCCATGGGCTCCGTGGATTTCAATCAGATCGAAACCAGCTTCCATACTTCTTCTCGCCGCCTCACCAAAGCTGTCGATCAATCCCCTGATTTCGTCCACCGTCAGTTCTCGGGGAACCTCCCCCCCTGCGAGAACCTTGCAGGGCACGTTGGAAGGCGCCACGGGCTGAAATCCCGTAATATACGAGGAAGTCTCCCTGCCGCAGGACATGGGTTCAGAGGCAACCTTGGCGCCGTTGGCATGGACGGCATCCGTCAAACGGCGCAACCCCGGTATGAGCTTGTCAGCATAGATCCCGAGCTGCCTGATATGGCCCCTTCCTATCGGGTCTATGTACATTGACTCCACGATGATTAACCCCACTCCACCCTTCGCCCTTTCGACGACGTAGTCGATATATCGCTGTGTCACCGAACCGTCTACGTTGGCATAGTT
The DNA here is from genome assembly GCA_030608745.1 of Pseudomonadota bacterium. Taxonomy (GTDB): domain Bacteria; phylum Desulfobacterota; class BSN033; order WVXP01. Next base: position 13,016 of record JAUWDQ010000017.1, read on the forward strand.
CTTCTCGCAGGGAGCGCTGATGAGGCGGTTCTTGAGTTCTAAGCCCCGTAATTGATATGGCTCAAAGAGTCGTTTGAACCCCATCGGTTTTCCTCTTTTCGCAAGCTTTAGCGTCCTGGACAGGCAATCTGTGAGAACCCCCTGGCTATCTTGGCATTGAATTGTCTGTTTCCGTAAAAGAAGAGGGAAATTTACGTTCGGTCAAAGGAGCTAAACGATTCAACCTTGGAACCTCGCGTCAATTTATTTTTACGTTTTTCCCGCAATTTTTGCCCACAGGATTCCCGAATGATCAATCGTGGTTCTAGAATAATTTTATGGGTGTAATCCGTCTCTTTTCTCTCAATATAATCGATCAGTATTTGCACACCCAAATTTCCCATTTCGTATTTTCTTTGACTAACTGTTGTCAATCTAATCCTCTGATTGGATGCAAACTCCGTATCGTCAAACCCTACCAGTGCGATATCTTCTGGAATATGCAACCCCAATTCTTCAACAGCATCAATCACCCCCATGGCGATATAGTCATTTCCCCCGAATATAGCCTCAGGCCTATTTTTCATAGTGAGTAAATGTTTCGTCCCCTCATATCCCGTCCCTCTTGTGAAGGGGCCCTGGATAACATAATTCTCACTGAACTCAATACGGCTATCCTTCAACGCTTGCTGATAACCCTTCAATCGGTCTAATCCTGTAGACATATTTGAAGTTCCGGTAATAATAGCGATTCTTCTGTAACCGAGATTTATGAGGTGTTCGGTAATTTCATAGGCCCCTCGGATATTGTTCAACACCACATAATTAAATGCCTCCCCTCTTAATCTCCTGTTAACGAGCACCAGAGGGAAACGTTCATCAATCAGTTTTTCGACAACGGGTTCACGAATTCTGGTTGAGGCAAAGATGAAAGCATCAACACCTGCATCCATCATGAGATGGACATAGGTCTCCATCCGCTCAGGTTTGTTATCCGTGCTGCAAAAAATAACATTATATCCTTCTTCGTGGGCCTTATCCTCAATTCCCCTAGCCAGTTCGGCGTAGAATGGGTTGCTGATATCCGACACAACTAGCCCGATCAAATTTGATTTTTTCGATACAAAAGTGCGAGCTCTGGCATCGGGCCTATAATTGAGTTTGTCCACTAATTCCAAGATTCTCTTCTTAGTTTCTTCTCTAATTCTCGGATCATTATTCAGAGCCCGGGAAACGGTCATGTGGGAAACCTTTGCCATTTTGGCAATGTCTCTAATAGTCACCCTTTTTTGTCCCATGAATTTCTTATTTCCTCTCTACGAATGCACCGTATAGTTGCTGGACCCCCTTGGGAAGCTCCCATAGTGCAGAGATGTTACAAACATTATTGAATTGAAAATTAGGCAAGCTAATGTTACCGGAACACTAAAATATTAAAATCCGTTTGTCAAGTTTTTTATTTCCCAAAAAAATTTTGGGAAATTTCTACTCTTTTTTGACGTAATCCGTTTAAGAACTCACAACATCCCGCCCATCTAACTATGGAAGTGCAAATACCTCCTCAATCTCCCCAGCCTCCAATCGTATTGAGGGAGCATCTACCATGGGATTTCTGTCCCCATCGCACCGATACCCTTTTGAGTCAAAGACCCCTACGAGGGAGCATGAGACCAGAGTATTGAAACGACGATATTTGATCTGAGAAAGCAGGACGGAAACATAATCGATAATTTGCATTCCGCATCCGTTTACCGTATGATGCGAATCGATCGTAATCTTCGTATGACATTTGTTGCCATCTCTTGAATATCGGGACGGATAATTCATATTATCTAATGGGGATAATTTCGTAAAAAGTCGAAATCAGACGGCAAAAAAAAAGATCCAGATTCAAGGCGCGCAAATCCTGAGGAATGAGGCGTACATGGAAGTACGCTGCAATGATTTACCCTGTTAAATATTTTCTTTGTTTGATGTTACTGTTTTCAAGCAGCTTCTCTATCCCATTTCTGTTGATATGGCTGCCTTCAATTTAACAGGGCAGGGGATGCAGCGCAACGCAGCAGATGGACTTTTTACGAAGCCGTCAATGGGAAACGCCCCCATATCTCCAACCTATCATCTCAAGGTGAACTAAACTCCTATCGATTGCCGTGCTTACTAATCCACCAGAAATGGACTATAGGACTTATTCCTTCCAGGGGGGATGATATAACAGGATGATTTAATAAGACGAGGAGGGACCTTACTATGGGAAAGCCCAAGATTGTTATCGTTGGAGGTGTTGCTGGAGGCGCATCTGCTGCGGCAAAGGCCCGTCGATGTTCTGAGGACGCTGAAATCGTCATGTTTGAGAAGGGACCGAATATCGCATATGCCAACTGCGGCCTTCCTTACTACCTATCAGGCGTGATCGAAAACCGGGACAACCTTCTCATCGTTACTGAAAAGCGTTTCCAACAGCGGTTTCGGGTGGATGTCCAGACCCAGAGGGAGGTCTCCAGGATCGATCGGGCACGGAAAGTGGTAGTCGTTCGCAATCTAAAGACGGGGAGCATGGAAGAGGAACCCTACGATCGCCTCATCCTCTCTCCCGGTTCATCACCGGTAATTCCTCCCCTTCCCGGTGTCGATCTTCCCTTTGTCTTCACCTTCAAGACCCTCGAGGATACGGACCGCATTTACCAATTCGTGCGTGAGAAACGTCCACGTAAAGCCGTTATCGTAGGGGGCGGCCTGATAGGGATGGAAGTGATGGAAAACCTTGGGCTCACGGGGTTGAAGGTCTCTATCGTGGAGAGATTAGGTCAGATCCTCCCGTTCCTGGATTGGGATATGGCGGAGCTCGTTCGCCAGCATGCGGAAACAAAAGGGGCGAGTCTCCTCCTCTCCCAGGGCTTGAAGGTCATTGAGAATCGAAACGGCTCCGGCATGGTGCACACCGAGGTGGGCAAAACCGTGAAAGCCGACCTCGTGATCCTCTCCTTGGGTATTCGGCCCAATGTGGCCTTGGCCGTGGAAGCAGGGCTGGAAATCGGGGAGACGGGGGGTATTAAGGTCAATGAGTATATGCAGACCAGCGATCCCGACATCTTCGCCGCGGGGGACTGTGTGGAATCGATCCACCGGGTCACGGGAAAACCTTTCCTGACACCAATGGGGTCCGTCGCCAATAAACAGGGCAGGGCCGCCGGAGCCAACGCTCTCGGGAGAAAGATTGCGGTTAAAGGCTTCTTGGGAACGGTGATCCTCAAGGTTTTCGACTTGACCATTGCAAAGACCGGACTTTCAGAGGTGGAGGCCCAGCAAGCGAGTTTCGATCCCCTCGTGACATTCATCCATCCGGGCCACATCGCCGAATACTACCCCGGCTCAAAACCCCTACACATGAAGACGATCACCGATAAAACCTCGGGACAGCTTCTCGGAGGCCAGGTCATCGGGGAGGAGGGGGTTGACAAAAGGATCGATGTGCTGGCAACTGCGATATATCATCGGATGCCCTTGGATGAACTCCTTCACCTGGATCTTGCTTATGCACCGCCTTATTCGGCTGCCCGTGACCCAGTGGTGATTGCCGGGGCTATTGGACAGAATTTCTTCGAAGGGGACTGGATCCCCATCACGCCCACGGCACTCCACGAGAAAATTGAAAGTCGAGGGAATCTGACACTGATCGATGTTCGATCCAGAAAGGAATGCCTCAAAGAAGGAATGATCCCTGGGGCGATCCATATCCCCCTACATCACCTCCGGGATCGTATCGACCAGCTCGATAAGGATAGGGAAACCGTGGTATATTGCCGTACAGGCCTCCGTTCTTATCTGGCAACACGGATCCTGATGCAGAAGGGGTTTACCCGGGTGAAAAACTTGACCGGGGGTACCATGAGCTGGGTCTACCCCGTGAAAAAAGGCGGTCTGAGGTAGGATTCGAATTTCCTATATCGCCTTGTAGATCATAAAGGCCCCTAAGAAGGCGAGCACAATAAACATGACCCTCTTATACCACTGCTCCCCTATCATTCCGTAAAAATAGGAGCCAACATACGTTCCCAAAATCAAAAGGATTAACGAAACTCCATAAAATCGGAGGACAGCCACCGTAGTCAGCCCGCTTATGGCATGGGCAAAAACAACCATGAGGCCGGAGAAAATAAAAAACCCCTGTAAGGTAACCTTTATTCTATCTTTGCTCCACGATTGGAGGGAGGTATACACGATTACCGGCGGCCCGGATGCACTAAGTGCACCTCCGAGACAGCCCCCGAATAAACCGAAAAGATAGGCCCATCCCTCCCTTATCCCCCCTTTTGATGATCTGAAAAAAAGGCCGTACATGGAATATGAAACGAGGATTATGCCCAGGATCCAGTGGATGATATCCCTATTGAGCCTTTTGAGAAAGAAGACCCCAATAGGTACGCCCAGAGCAGCCCCCACAAGGAGGGGATAAATCCTCTTCCACTCCAGATGCTTCCAGAGCTGGACCAGAAGCAGAAAGGTTATGGAGACGCCGTATAATGCCACAAGGGGGATAACCGTCTTGATATCCAGGAAAATGGCCAGCAACGGAAGGGCCAGCAAGATAGATCCGAAACCGGACAACCCTTGGGTAAAGGCGGCAAAAAACACGATTACACAAATCCATAGGTAGGTTTCC
>JAUWDQ010000018.1 GCA_030608745.1 Pseudomonadota bacterium
GGCTGAACGCATCTATATAATGGTCATCAAGTAGCCCTCTTTTAAAAGTCCTGTCTGAGGGCACCCATGGAAGTCTGGAGGCCAATTCTCGTACCCCATTTGATTGCACTGATCCTATCCGTTCCCTCACATTCAAAGGAAAAATTCTATCGAGTCACACAGATTGTTGACGGCGATATGCCTCTCCTCGCCAATGGCCAAAGGGTGGGACTTGTCGGGATTGATACACCAGAAGTCCATGAATCCAAAAAACTCCATCAAAATGTTGAAAAAACGGGGAAGAATATTTTCCTTGACAGGCCTGGAAGGATCGAGACATGGAAGATCTTGGAGGCCAAAATGGAATAAAGAGGTGTCCATGAGGGTTACGGACGAGAAAGAAGCGAAAATGATTCAATTGCCCGGAAGAAGCTTTAGGGTATTGGGCGATCCGCACAGTATCGGAAACAAGCACATTACCTTCGGATTGGCTGAGATTCCTGAAGGGAGCAGCCTTCCTTGGCACGTACACAAAGAAGCCGAAGAAGCCATCTACGTGGTAAAAGGAACTGGGTCCGCTTACTCGGACACCGAGACAACAGCTATCCATCCTGGGACGGTCCTCGCCATAGAGGCGAAGTCAAATCACCGGATACTCAATGAGGGGAAAGGTGAAATGAAGCTACTCTGCGCATTTTCACCACCAGTGAAGATAGAACCACTTAAGTGAACCCGACGGGCGATACGAAGATAGGGTATGCGAGATGGCAAAAGTTAATGAGAACCAATTCAGGATGTACTTCAATAAAAATCTTGAAGGGAGGAAGAAATGGTAAAACAGCGGCTGAAGGTCACGGTGTTGAAAAAGTTGAGCTCGAAGGAGGTTTACGGCCAACCCCTCCCGGAAGTAGCGGAGGATATGTCCCCGTATTGCGATCGGCTGGAAGTGGGGCAAGAGTTTATTGTTGAAGAGTCAGGGGCGATGCCCTCCGGCTTTTGCACCTGGGCTTGGCACGACATCTATCCGGCGGTGACGGGGCTGCGATTTGGGGGAAACTACCCCTGGATCAAAAAAGAAGGATTGATTTACTCCTGTTGCAGCGATGGGGCGCGGCCCGTGTTCTTCAAGATTGAGAGGTTGTAAGATGACCTAAGGAGAAAGACATATGCCCTCCTCTTTTGTCATGTATTGCCACCCGGAGGCCGATTTATCAAAGAGGGCCTCTATTGGGAAGGGCCTCCACGATGGGTTTATGGCCTTTTTGGCTGATTTGGATAGCCAGGTGGTCCAGAGGATCTCGGGATCCAAGACAATTCCCTTCACCCTTTCCCCCCTTTTCGGCAAGGTAAGCAGGGGAGCGAGGGCCAAGGAGAGGCGCGGGATTGAGAAATTGGTCCGCGAAAGGGATTTTGGCGATGAAGGCTTAATAAGGGCGGGAACCCCATGTCGCCTGAGGATCAGTCTCTTGGAGGATTCGGTCGGGAAAAGGGTGGAGGGGATTTTACGGGAATCGGGCGAGGGAATATTTCTTTCCATAGACGACATCCCTTTAAGGATAACGGAAACGGTTTTTACCAACGAAAGCGCAGATCCTTGGGTTAACCGCAAGAGCTATAAGGAACTTTACGATGATGCCTCCCCCTCCATGAGGAATATAACCCTCCAGTTCGCCACGGCCACGGCTTTTGAACGAAGTGGTGGAAGCCTCCCCTTGCCCGATCCCCTGTTGGTTTTCAATGGATACCTCGATCATTGGAGGTGGTTTTCCTTTGTTCCCTTCTCCTCGGACTTTACAGAGGTAATCGAACAATCTATTTTCTTGGCGGACTTCAATATCTCTCCCGTCTCCCATGAGATGGATTATGGAAAACAGCATGGCTTTACGGGGTGGTGTCGTTTCCTGTTGGTGGGACGACACCATGAGAGACATATCCGGGAGTTCAACACCCTAGCCGATTATGCCTATTATTGCGGCACCGGGAAAAATACATCCCTGGGCATGGGAGTGACGAGAAGAGTTTGATGTGGGAAGAGGGTATTATCCAGGTAAGCGTGAAGCGGGAACTAAAGAAGGGGAGCCGTCCTTTTTCATCTTGATGGCCTGAGACTTAGTCATGTTCTTAAACGTGCGGTACTGTTCCGAATAGTCATTCATGGAGGCAATAACCTTTTTCTCATAGAGGACCTTCTCAATGATCTGCTTTAGCAGGAAACGGTGGCAGGGATAGTCTTTCTCGAGGCCAACGAGCCAGACGTTCCTTTCCATGGAAAGGGAGATGATCTCGCCCAAAAGACTGCCTGCCCTCTGGTCGTGGTACAGCTGAAGAAAATACCTCTCGACGTATTCCTTCCACCGAATCCGATCGTTATTCCAATCCTCCAAGAGCACACGGCTTGGAGCCAATGGGCTTATGGTTGGTTTGCCCCTCCCGAACCCGGAGATATCGAAGATGAGATCCCCCTTGGGTATGGCCCTTTTGCTGGCCGATAGATGTGTCTCCTTAATCACCAATTTACCTCCCCGGGGATATCTTGCGTAATAGGGTTACGCTCTCGATGTGATAGGTTTGGGGCACCATATCCATGGGTTGGGTTTTCACGGGGATATAGCCCCCCAATCGGAAGGTCCTTAAATCCCTGGCCAAGGTTCCAGGATCGCATGAGATGTAGATTATCTTTGGAGCCCCGAGTTCCACAATTCCCTTAATGATTTGTCTACAACCAGCTCTTGGGGGATCGATGACGACGATGTCGGGCCTGAGGATTTTTTTGGGCTTCTCATGCAATGCCCTTTGAACGCTCATACACAAAAATTCCAAATCCCTGATGGGATTCAGTTTTTGAATATATCGGGCATCCTTTATGGCCCAAGGATTTTCGTCAATCCCGACGGCATATTGGGCCTTCAGGGAAAGGGGAAAGGTAAAGTTGCCTACCCCACAGTAAAGGTCAAGCACCTTCTCGTTCCCCCGCATCTCGGCCATTTCCAAGACGGCATGAATGAGATGGTGATTTTGTTGGGGATTAACCTGGGAAAAACTGAGTGCTCCAACGCGATATCGGATCTTTATCCCCCTGGGGGAGTTCCATGAATATTTGGCCACTGTCTCCCCGATTTCAACCGGCCTCTTTTCCCTTCTTTCGCCTATCAGGACAACACCCATGAGCTGTGTATGAATGGCTTGAGGATTGCGGAAAATAGCTCTGCCTTCCCGAATGAAATGAGGGGATACGTGGAGGATTGCGATTACCTTCTCATCATCCACGGAGACATTGAGATGGATCCGCCTTATGGTTGGCTTCGGAACCCAAAGGTTCAGAAATGGCCTGAGCTCTTGGAGGACGGAGTTGATTAATGGATCTGAAATGTGGCAGTACTGGAATTGAATAATTTCGTGGCTGGCCTCCTTTAAAAAACCCAGTGCATATTCGGGCCCTCTATATTCCGCGTGAAGCTGGACGCGGCACCGATAGGAGTATTCCCGAGGGGAGGGGACAATAGGAAGTTGCTCTATAGATTCAACTTTTCCGATACGGTGTAGGAGATCCGTGAAGGTTTTCTCTTTCAATTCCAGCTGAGTTGCATAAACCAGGTGCTGCCAATGACATCCTCCGCAGATCCCGAATATATTGCATGGAGGCGGATTTCGGAGAGGGGACTGGGATACGATCTCCTTGATTTCCCCCTGGAGGTATTGCTTCTTCTTATGAACAATGAGGGCGATGACCGTATCTCCGGGGGCGGTGAAGGGGATAAAAATGACGCGGTTATCGACTCGCCCTACCCCCGAACCGAGATGGGCCAAACGATCGATTTTTACCTTGGTCAATGTTCCCACTTCCACCTAACAAAGGTAGCAGCTTTTCGCCCGAAAGGCAAATGAGGGACCCTCGGTAGTTGAGTTTGGGTACCTTGGTTGACTTGTAAAGGGGTTTTCGTTACAGTCCAAGGGATGCCAAGGGCTCATGGAGGTAACGGGTAAGGGAGCATAGTGGAGAGCAAGAGCATGGATTTGAACGGGCTAAGGGATAGGTTTAAAGGCTCAGCAATCGGGACTTTCATAGGAGATGCCATGGGCAGAACCGTAGAAGGGTGGCCGGCCTCGGCCATACGGAGGGCCTTCGGGATTCTCGAAGATATGGCCGAGGGGATTTATACCGATGATACGGAGATGATGGTGGGGATTATGGAAAGCCTGTATGAGGATGGCCTGTTCGATCCTGGCCTGACTGCCGTGAAATTCCTCCATAACTTCAACCCTAGCCGGGGTTATGGGGGAAGGATCTATGGAGTTATGGATCGGTTGCGAAGGGGAATCCCATGGGATCAGGTAGGAACGGATAGCTGGGGTAATGGCAGCGCCATGAGAATTGCTCCCATCGGTTTTTTTTTCCACGATAATCCTGATAAACTGAGGGATGCGGCCATTCAGTCGAGCATGATTACCCATAAGCACCCAAAGGGGATAGCCGGGGCTGTAGCTCAGGCGACAGCTGTTGGGATTGCCACTCGAAAGGGGCTGAGAGGAGAGTCCATTGAGATCGAGAGATTTACCGATCTCATTATCGAGAGTGTGGTCGAGATCGACCAGGAGATGGCCCACCAATTGGAAAGGATAAAGGGGATCAAAGGTGGGGATCTTCGAGCAACTATCGATGCCATAGGCTCGCATTTTTATTGCGATGTAAGTGCCATCGGTGCTGTTCCCCCGGCCATAGCCTCCTTCCTGTCGACCAGGGGATTTAAGGAGACCGTCGTTGTGGCCGTAAATTGCGGGGGCGATACCGATACCATAGGCGCGATGTCGGGGGCCATAGCCGGTGCTTACTACGGCTATTCCCAAATCCCACGGGAATGGTTAATGCCTTTGGAGAATGAGGGAAAGGGAAGGGACTACATTCTCTCCCTTGCGGAGAGGTTGGCAGAATGTAAAGTCCGGAATATGGGCCAACGAGAGTAAGGTTGGAGAGAGTTTCATTGATGCGGCAGTGGGTAAAAATTTGTTTAATCATAGGCGGGCTCGGTCTGCTATTCCTTTTGGACGACCTATTCGTCATTTTCATCCTAAAAGAAACCTTTCCAGAAGCCTTATCCCCTTCTTTCCTCACAATAATTATTGCGGGGGTAGGGATACTTTCCTTTCTCTTGGCCTGGGTTGTTTATAGGGCCCTCCGGAGAAGGCCAACTACGGGAAGAGAGGGTTTAGTAGGAGAGAAGGGAAAGGCCCTCTCGGCCATCTATGGATTGGGAGAGGTCTTCGTCCATGGCGAGATATGGAAGGCAACAAGTGAGGAGGAAATTCAGGAGGGAGATGCCATCGAAGTCACGAGTGTCGATGGTTTGGCTTTGAAGGTTCGAAAGGTGAACTCGTAAGGCAAAGATGCATTATGTTCGCCCCACGGGGGTCGAATAATGTCCATTAGGCTGTTCGTAAAAGGTTTTCCACGGTATCTAACTCATTGTGACTGGAGGAGAAGTTGGGCGATTGTCTTCAGATCCACCTCCTCAAGGCTTCGGACCACCCGGTCTGCCGATGATAGTTTTCCCTCCGGCACGGTGTTTGTTATCCCGATTGCCTTCATTCCTGCCTTCTTGGCCGCTGCGATCCCCGCGGGTGCGTCCTCAATTACCAGACATCTGGCGGGGGCGAGGGACATGCCCTTTGCCGCCCTCAAAAAAACCTCCGGATCCGGCTTTCCCCTTGCAACCTCTTCCCCGGAAATGATGGCATGAAAAAAGGCAAGGTTTGTAAGGGCGTTCAGGATAAGATGGATGTTTTTCAAGGAGGTTGAAGAGGCAACGGCCTGTTTGTAATCCATGGCATGCAAGTTTCGAATTAACTTGAATACTCCCGGAAAAGGCTTCACCTTGCCCTGAATTAATTGGCGAAACCGCTCCTCCTTTTCATCCGACCATGTTCTTAGAAGTCCCCGTTTCAATTTCTCCCCGAAGATGTAAACCAAGATATCTTCGTTTCTCATCCCAAAGGCCTTTCTGAAATCCTCATGGGTGAATACTTTTCCCTTGGCAGCGGTAAATTCCCGCCAGGCTTTGAAATGATATGGGGCCGAGTCGACAATAACCCCATCCAGATCCCAGATGATCCCCTGATTCATTTCTCCAGCCCTTTTCCCCGTACCCTTTTGTCCCATACGTCCATTTGGCTCCAGGATTTATGTATCAGAGAAGTTTACAAAAGGCAAGTCGGTATCCGGCCAAAAGGTTTACCACCGGAGAGAACGGAGTTCTCCAACAAGACAAAACCCTCACGAAATTCTCTTATTGACAAGATCCCGCGGGTTCCTGTATTAAGGGGAATAACGCTATCTCTTTGGACATTCGGGAAGTCGTCAGCCCGAAATATCGATAAGGGAGGATTCCATGGAAAGAGGAATCAGTCGATCTATGCTCGAACTAGTCCAGGGCGATATTACCGAGATGGAGACCGACGCCATTGTCAACGCAGCAAATGCTCAGCTGATATTGGGTGGTGGTGTAGCAGGGGCGATAAGGAATAAGGGGGGACCTGCTATTCAGGAGGAGTGCAAGCGGATCGGGGGAACCCATGTGGGCGGCGCGGTAATCACCACGGGGGGGAATCTTAAGGCAAAACACGTCATTCATGCCGTCGGCCCTCGCATGGGGGAGGGAGATGAGGACAGAAAATTGAAAGACGCCACCCTGAACAGCCTTAAGGTTGCCGACCAGCATCACCTTGAAAGCATCAGTTTCCCGGCTATCAGCACGGGGATATTCGGATATCCGTTAGATCGATGTGCACAGATTATGCTTTCAACGGCCATCGAATATCTCAAGGGGGAGACTGGATTACGCCGAGTCGTTTTCTGTCTATACGGGGAGGGGAATTTTTCGGCCTTCGCAGAGGAATTGAGAAGACAGTCGGAGGAGTAACGGAAGTTTTGGGGGAGGCTACTCGAAAAATCCGCTCATGAAGGGGATGGTATGAGAAAAAAGAGAGAAGATAAGATTATCGAAGAATATATCGAGGAAAAGGTCAAGCCGACCTTGAAAAAGGAATACACCAATCTCTCCCACACCTTTTCTCTGCTGAGCAAAGAACCCAACTATGCCTTCCAAACCCTTTTTATCCTTACTTTTATGGCTCCGCTCCTGATGGGGAAAAGGGGGATCTGTAAGAGAAATGTGATCATGCTGAAGGACCTGGTGGATAGGCTGGAGGCCCTGTCCGCGAAAAGCCAAAACACACGAAAAATAATCGATGCTTTTTATGAGGAGTTCGATTCGGTCATCTTAAAGCTGAACAAGATTCACCAGCTCTACGATATTGAGATGGATCTCTCCTTGCTGAAGGAGGTCCCCATCAGGATGCCTTTTGGGAGGGAATAGGGCAGTCGTTTCAGGGGAACCATCGCGTGATATTGGGGAAATTCTCCCTGGATGATTTAAACCGATTGACCGGGTTTTCCCAATCCGGATACCCAAGGGCTACTCCAAGGATTACCTCCTTCGCCTCCGGAATATTGAGCTGATCCTTGATCTCATCCTCGAAGGCTGTGATGATTCCGATGGGACAGGTTCCAAGGCCAAGGGCGTGGGCTGTGAGAACCAAGTGTCCCAGGGTAGCGCCGATACATACCAAACGAGTTTTAGGGAAGGCTCGATCCATGCTGATAATGATCGCCGTCGGGGCTCCGTAGAAGTTGAAGCTTCCCTCGTTTATGTAATCCTCAAAGGAAATCCCCAGTTGGTCAACGTAGGGCTTCATCTCCTGGAAGAGTTCTTTCCGCCTCCGGTCTATCTCCGGAGGGAGAGGCCTCGTAGTTCTCGGACTACAGGAGACCCTTTTTTCGCCGTAGGCCTTCAGAAGACGGTGGCAAAGCCTCTGCTTTTCCTTTCCACCAACTACCGCAAACTCCCACGGCTGAAGGTTAATGGCGGAAGGGGCTTTTGTGGCCAGTAGTAAAATTTTTTCTATCATTTCCCTGGGAACTGGATCCGGTTTGAAGGCCCGTATACTCTTCCTTCCCTCGATAGTCTCGATCAGTTCCATATTCCAACCCCCCTTTCAAATCCCCAAATCAAATGTATACCCTTCCATTCCCCTTAGCAACCCTTCTTACTTCTCCAGCCGATTACGCCCAGAGACAAGGGAGGACTCTTATACCCATTCATGGCCGTGTGGACCACAAAATTTATATTTTCAGAGATCTCAAATAACTTCCTTGACAAAAAAGGGGTCGTCTATTTTTATAATATTGTCAAGGCATCTTTCCTTCCAAAGGTGCTCAGTGCTTCGATCCGCAAATCCTGAAAAACGTTCCTCTCGGAACCGATGAATAAAAGGGGTAAGACATGATACGGTTTAGGGTGTGGTTTAGGTGTGCTGCTATGCACGATCCGGTGAGTCCAATTGTGGTGAACCCCGCCATCATTGGGTGGGATGCCAAGGAGAGGGAGGTTGACCTTCAGATCGAGAGGGTATTCACAGGTGAAGAATTGGTGAAGAGGATGAAGGGATGGGTTACGGTGGATCCTTCCCACTTGATCGAAGTGATTGGCGCGTATGGGAGGCTCAAGGTATTGGACGATCGGTATTTGGTGGTCGAGCTGGAACATGAGAAGGCTTATAAGGAGCTTCAGAGAGAGCTCCGCGAGAGGTTCGGCAATGAGGTTGATCTAGAGCCCTACACCTCATAGCCGCTGGCGATGCCCGAGGGCATCTTGTTTTCCGTTCCTCGGTGATGTAATAACCTTTTCGGCCAACCCGGAGCCGTCGTGTCATAATTGGAGGGGAACATGGGGAATATCGTCAAATTGGAAGAAAGCATTAAGGAAGAAAAAAAGAGACGCCAGGTGGAAAGGATCAAGAAGTTAAATGCCATTAAAAAAATCTTTGAATGCACCAAATGTGCCCTGAAGTGCACCCGTTGTGGAACACAGGTTGATGTTTCCCAGGCATCGTCCTATTCAAGCCAAGTACCGTACCGATTTTGCACCAGTTGTGAGGAGGAGTTCAGGGATTTTCTGGATGGAAAGAGGGGCAAGGAACGAAGGGAACGATATTGGCAAACCCGCGAATGGATGGCTACCTGGGAGGCGTGGATCGAATATCAGAAGGTTATGAGAAAATACGAAAATTCCAACGAGTTCAAGAAATTATTGAGTGAGCTGAGGCGGGGTTTGGAGTAAGAGACAGATCAGAAATGTGTCCTTTTCCTTGAATTTTCAACCCGTTGATGACCTCAATAGGAAGGATTCCTTCTATCCTCCTTTGATATGACATCCCCTGCAGGTGGTAGGTCCCGTTTTCTTCCCCTCGGCCTTGAGCTTTCGATGGCACCCCTTATAACAGTTCTTATGGAACGTATCCTTCAGATCGTCATGGCAGGACGAGCATTTGTTGTACCCACCTTCCATGTCCACGTGATGGCACGCGTCGCAATCGAAGCCGTAATCCTCGCTGTGTTCGGTGTGGGTAAAGGTTACCTTCCCCCACGCACTTTTCTCCGCATAGAAGACCGTATCAGGGGGTTCCGTCTCCGGTTCTGCCACCTCTTTCTTGGCAACCTTCTGCTCCTCCTTTGTCACAACTGGGCTCGCCCCAAACTTACGGGTTATTTCCCTCTTCGGTGGGGCCCCCGGCAGCCCGAAGATAGATGTCCAAGCAATCCCTACGGCAAACATACAACAGAGAATAACGAAAAGCCTCGCCATTGAACATCACCCCTTTTATCACATTCGTACGAAATTACAGAATAGTCAACATCATGGTTATTCCCGCCTTGAAGCAAGATTTTTAATATACCAGAACAGAGCTATCAAGTAAATACCCAGGGAACTGGAATTTCCCGAGTTCCTGGCGGACTTCCTTGTCCCTGAGTGTAGATTTGCTGGAGAAATGGAATGATGGAATGTTGGAATAGTGGGTATCAAAACAAGAAAGAACAGGGTGATGGAAGGATGGAATAATGGAATAATGGGAAAAAAAACTTTTGTTTTCGTTGCTCTCAACCCATTATTCCAATGTTTCAGTTGGGGCAAAGCCCCTGAGTTCCTTTATAATCAATAGGTTACAAAAAAAACCTCCTACGAAAGTCAGGAAACTCCGGGAGAGGAAAGGGAAATGGAGCCGGAATTGTATCACCCTTTCCCTTTAGCATCTATTACCAGTGAATTTGGACGGAGAAGACGGTTTTGTTTCTATCTGCCGAACCTCCTTTCCCTCTGTTGATAGTTTCTTATAGCCCTCAAAAAATCGATTTTTCGAAACGCGGGCCAATTGACATCGCAGAAGTAAAATTCGCTATAGGCGCTCTGCCATAATAAGAACCCGCTCATCCTGATTTCACCGCTTGTCCTTATGATGAGATCGGGGTCGGGGAGATCTAAGGTATATAAATGCCTGCTTATTTCCTCAGGGGTTACCTGGCGTATGATATCCTCCAAGGATCCACCATTGCTGAATTTTTCCCTTATTAGGTCTTTGAGGGCGTCAGCTATCTCCTCTCGCCCACCATAGCCCACCGCGATATTGAGGGAAAAGTTATCATAATTCCCTGTAGCTTCTTCGGCTTCCCTAATCACCCTTCGGGTTGTTTCAGGGAGAAGCTCCATTTTACCGATGGCCTTGATCTTCATTGCCCTCTTATGGGTAAGGGGATCTTGAGACAGTTGTTGAATCTTACCCTCGATAACCTGCAGTAGTTCCTTCACCTCTTTCTGCGATCTGGACAGATTTTCCGTGGAAAATACCCAAACGGTGATATTGCGAATTTTCAACTCTTCGCACCAAGATAGGACCTCATCGAGTTTGTCAGCACCCTTTCTGTGGCCTTCGGTGATGGTCTTTAATCCCCTTTCAATGGCAAATCTTCGATTCCCATCTAAAATGAGCCCGACGTGACGTGGGGGTTTTTCCCCCTTCACCTCCGAGAGGAGCTTGTTTTCGTAAAAGCGGTAGATTAAATCTTTGATAAGCTGCATTTTCCCTCATACCTATTTTAGCATCTTTCCCCGAAGTGTAAATCTATTTTTTTCCGGAGCCGTCAACGGTGAATCCCCCTTTTTTCCCGGTTCAATATTTCGCGGCTTGTTGCAAAATCCCTTTCACTGCCTGAAGAGGCTTTTTGAACATTCTAAGGCCCACTCATGGCAACTGAGCGTTCAGGCGCCACTTCGTATCTAAATTCGTCCTTCTGGCTCAAACAGCGGAAATTCCCCTTCTTTTCCGAATGCCAAGAATGACTACCAAGAATTCACTGTTCGCTCCAGATGACGATGGAACGACCCGTTCCGGAGTGTCGGTTTTCCAGGGGATTTTCCTCATGGATAACGGGGTTCGTCTATAAATTTCAGGAAGCTCCAGGATTTTCATTGTTGCAAATCCTCAATGGTTTCTATTATAATATTTGTTTAATTGGGAAAATCCCTGTGATGAAGTAGGAAACAAGAAACCGAAAGGAGATGGATTTCAAAGATGGAATGGTTGACGACGATTGTAGAGTATTACGATCAAAATAAGATTGCCTTTGCTATCGCCGCCGTCACTATCTGCGTGTTGCTCCTGGCTCGATTCAAATCCCTGCTTTTCAGATTGTTTCTCCTCGCATTGGTCCTTTTCGGGATGTACTTTTGGGTCACTACCCTCAGCGCAGAGGTCTCGGAGTTCAAAGATCTCATTATCGAACGGTATTTCCCGAGGGAACGCCTGAAATAGGACAGGTAACGGCTGGAGAGATATGAGGCATATTTTTTGGTGGATTTTCCACATTCTTGTCCTCTTAATCTGTACGGGTTTTCTCATCTTGGGGATCAATATGCTCCGAGGGGCCTACGGGATGCAATATCCCGTCCATTTCTTTATTGCCTTTTTCGGTTCATCCATGATGATACTAATCAGCGGGAGTTTAATCGTGGGTTTCATTATCAGGATAATCCACCGCTGGCGAGATGTATTCAATAACCATGTGAGCCAGGGATGACTCCACAGGGATTGGTCCATATCAGTGGGCTGGGCTAGATAGATTCACGGAGGGAAACCCCCAGGGCATGATAGAATAGTATGATTGAATATAAGGTAGTGGAAACCAGCGTCGTAACCGACGATCAGCTGGAGGGAATCATTAACGAATGGGTGGAGAGGGGATGGTCATTTGAGGGTATTCACTTCGTCATTCGAGAGGCATCAAGGCGTCCGTCAATGGCTTTTTTAATGTTTACGAGGGAGAAAGAGGGTAAGCCGCAAGGCTGATATCGATTCTCTTTACGCAAAGAGGGAGCTGATATGAAAAGCGCACACTGGATTATATTTCTTTTGATTTTACTTGTGGTGAGCTTTTTTTGGATCTATTCTCTTTATAAGCGCCCGATCAAGAGCCTGAAGGAGGAGACCATCCAGTTGAAGGCGGACATTGAGTCGCTCAAAAAGGCGGGGAAGATAACGGCTGAGAAGATCGGGGAGGAGAAGAAAGCGCTCCAGGGGAAGATTAGTGCTATGATGGCACAGATCAAGAAAAAAGAAGCCAGCCTCAAGAAGCTCAAAAAGGGGACCCAGTTATATCAGGGGAAATTGACCGCCCTCAAAAAAAAGGTTGAGCTGAAAGAGGGAAAAGTGAAAGAACTAACTACCCGCGAAGAGATAAAATCCCAGGTTTTGTCTAACGTAAAAAAACAGGTGGAAGAACTCCACAAGGCAATTCAAGATTTGAGGGAGAAGGGTGAGGCTAAAGGTCAGAAGATAGCTGAGTTGACCCAAACTGTGGAGAAGAACCGGCAGGAAAAGAAGTTGATACAAATGCGTATAGAGAACAGGGACCAGGTGATTCAGGATCTAAAAAAAGAGCTGATTCATTTCCAGAAAGATCTGGCGAAGGCCGAGGCCCAGAATCAGGAGAAAGATCTCATTATCCAAGATTTGAAGCGGCAATTAGTGTTGGCCCAAAAACCCGGAATTCCCCCGCCTTCCGGGGGAAGGCCGAAATAGTGGAGATCTCCTTCCTTGACTTGAATTCCAGATATAGCCTATATTGAAAGATGTGAAAACCCGGTCAGTTTGAGGTATTCGATGGCTAAAGGAAAAGTCCTCATCGTTGATGATGAGGAGAGTATCTTGAAATCCCTCAGTGGGGTTCTCGAGGACGAGGGATATCAGACGATTACCGTCAGCAATGGCATTGAGGCCCTGAAGATATCTGGCAGGGAATTTCCGGATGTCACTTTCTTGGACATCTGGATGGCTGATATGGATGGCCTGGAAGTCTTGAGGAGGTTGAAGGCTCAGGACCCCGATGGGGTTATTATCATGATATCCGGACATGGGACGATTGCCTCAGCGGTAAAAGCGGTGAAATCGGGGGCTTTCGATTTTATCGAAAAGCCGCTCAACATGAATGAAATTCTCCTCTCATTGGAAAAGGCAATGGAACATCGGAACTTTCTCTTGGAAAACCACCGGCTTCGCGAGATCGTCCGGAAAAAAGATCGCGAGACACAGCCTTACCTTTTTCCTGCAATGGAGGCAGCTAAGACAGAGGCCCACATCCCTCCACCAAAAAAAGCCGCGGAACATTCTTCTCCTCCCATTGGTTCGTGGAGCTTTCCGCAAGGGAGAGGAGCCCGTCAAAGAACCTTGAAACAGAGTATGATACTCTATGGGACCGGCCTCCATTCAGGCCTGAAAACAGGTCTTATGCTCCTGCCCCTTCCTTCCCATAGCGGGGTCCTTTTCGGCAACATTTATGATGAACAAACGGTCCCGGGAAAATTGATGTATGTGGAGGGGACGGATCACGCAACCTCTCTGCGAAAGGGGCGGATCACGGCCAAGACCATAGAGCATTTCATGGCCGTCCTCCATGCCTACGGTATCAATAATCTCTTGGTGAAGATGAATGAAGAGATCCCCATTATGGATGGTTCGGCATTGGATTTCTGCAAGATCATTGAGGAAGCCGGAATTGAGGAGCAAGACGAGGTATCAGGGGAATTGGTCATCGACCGTCAATATACGGTAGGGGAGATTGATCCAGATAAGAAATATATTTCTATCGAACCCTCGGACTATTTTGGGGTACGGTATCTGCTCAATTCTCCACCCCCCATTGGACGGCAGGAATATACCTTCATCATGAGGGATGAGGGGGCCTTCAAGGAGGAGATCGCCCCTGCCCGGACCTTTGGTTTCATCAAGGATATCAAATTGTTGGCTAAGATGGGATTGGTAGAAGGGGGAAGATTGCACAACGTTATCCTCCTGGATGAGGGGAGGGTTATGAACACTACCCTCAGGTTTCCCGACGAGTTCGTGCGGCATAAGATCCTGGATATCATTGGTGATTTTTACCTCTTTAATCAGCCTGTTAAGGGCTGGATTACTGCCAACATGACAGGCCATAGCGACAATATTGCGTTGCTCAGGGAGATTCAGAAGGACTTTGGGTAACGAGTCGAAGATGACCGGGAGATTGCGGAGCCCAAAAGGGACCTTATGGCATGAGTGTAGCGGAAAACGGCCTAATTATCGGTATCGGATAACCGAAAGGGTGTATCCAATTCTCCTAACGGTTTTAGGAAGGTAAATTTGACGGGATCGACGACCAACTTCCTACCTGTCAGACTGAGGTTCCCAGTGGGGATTGTAAAAGGTAGGAAGACAACGAAAATTGTCAACCCGACGACGATGGAACATAAGGCAACTGGTCTCACAAAGAGAAGATCCGCCGCAACTTCATCCGGCGAGGGCTCCGATTGTTCCGTGGCCCAAAGGGGCGTCGCCGATATGGATACCAGGAGCGTTATCCCGGCCAAAACACAAACTAATTTCTTCATGAGTCTCATCGTTTTCCCCCATTAAAATTCTCACCTTACCCTTCATTATTAGCAGAGAATTCCCTGCTTTTCAACTTTTTTCGCAGTTTTCTCTCGGGTTTCTCCCTTACGGGGAACGATGCCATAATGGGAGGGAAGATTTAGCCGGGTTTACAGGTGGTGCAGGATGTTGCGCTACATCCTGTGCAGCTGGAATCCGACGAGGATTTAAACCTCCCTTCAACGGAAAATCCGCATACCGACATCATTTTCTTCACCCCACTCGTGTGGCATTGGGAGCATTCTATGGATTCGTTCCCCCTGAGCACGAGCTTTTCAAAGCAATTGCCACATTTCTGGCATTCATATTCGTATATTGGCATGGTCGTTCCCTATTTCCCATGGGAGGCATGGGTTCGCATTTTCCTCAGCTCATTGGCTATCTCATCGGCCCTTTGGGCCCTCCGCCAATCCTGTTCGACATGATATTCCTTTCTCATTTTGCGACAGATCTCCTCGGCTTTTTTCAAATGCTTTCCCTTTCCCTTTATATGGTTCTTAAATTGTAAAAGCCCCTCGAACTTTTGCAGGGCTTTTTGGTAATCGTTGGCGTAGTATGAACTGGCTCCACTCGCAAATTGGCAGATGAATTTTAGCATTGTATTTTCCGGATGCCTGCGCAATGCTTTCTTAAAAATGGGGTGTGCCATATCGAAATACTGGCTTTCCAGATAACTGTTCCCAGCAGCCCAATAGGCCTGGTCAATCCCCCCCTTGAACATGGAAGCAAAGATTTTCTCAAGGCCTCTCCTTCCATAAACCTTCTGAAGCAAGGCCCTGTTCTCCAAAAGAAACCTGGTTAATACCTGGTTTTTGGAATATTCTCCGAGCAATTCGCCCAGTTGTTCCTTTACGTCGCGGAACAGTTCTTTCAGATCCTCCATGCCCTCCTTTAAGCCTTGTTCGGCCCGCAATATGATCTTCCTAAACCGATTAAATTCACTCTCCGGAAGGGGATTACCGAGCCTTTCTTCGAGCTCCTGATATCTGGGCCCGTAAACCTCTAATTGGTAAAGATTTTCCTTGAGTTTCATGGCTTCATGGAAAATGGAGCCCACTGTCAGGTCAAAAAGTTTCTCCTTCTCATTGCATGGTTCACCCTCATGATATCGAAAACGAGAATGACACCTCTCCTTCAAGTTAAAGAGGGGGCTGGATCCTGTGGCATCGACCAATTCCTCCAATTTGGAGAACTTCAGATTTCCCTGATGGTATCCTGTCACCATATCGGCAAAAATGAGCGCAGATTTCAGAAACCCCTTTACGATCTCCACGATTCCCAAGTCTTTCATTCTCGAAGTCACGCCCGAAAATTCCTTCTCTGATGTTGCGGTTTCCAAAGCAAATAATTTTAGGGTCTTATCCCAATTAGTTGGTAGAAAGGGGTCAAGGATTCGAGGATTCAAGGATTCAAGTGTTTATTTCTAAAGATTTTATTAGTGCTTTGAGCATCCTTTCAACCTCTCCTATATCACTCTGAAGCTCAAATATTCTATCATTCTTAATGTACGCCAAATCACCGGCTAATAACATCTGTGTCTCTAATTCACAAGTTGAGCCATAAGCTCTATATAAAGACCTGATGTATTCTGGAGTCGTTTTTCTTCCATATTCTTCTGCTATATTACAAGGGATAGACAGTGCTGCTCTTCTCATCTGTGATGTCAGACCATATAATTCTTCTTTTGGAAATCCTTTTGTAACTCTATAGACTTCTAAACATAATCGATAAGACTTCTGCCAAATCTTCAACTCTTTGTAATTTTTAATCATTTCACCTGAATCCTTGAACCCTTGACCCCTTGAATCCTTCTATGACCACCAACTTTTTTGGAGATGAGCCAAACTTATAGATGACTCCATCGCCCTTCAAAACTACCGATGCTGGGCAACATTAGGAACAGGAAAAGTAATGGCTTGCAAACTGGGTTTATCACCGAGCTGGCCATGGACCCATCTGACCCAGATACTCTATATGCTGCAGCATCATCCTAGGGTTCAGGGCCTGAAGGCTTAAACAGAGTAGGCCGTTTTTTCGGAAAAGGTAGTCATCCAAAGAGGAACTTCGGGGGGGTGCATCAATCCTGATGCCACCTCAAGGAATGGCTGACAAAACGACAGTAATATTATCGTCCCCGCCAGCAGCTTTGGCCATCTCGATCAGCTTTTCTGTTTTCCGGTGAATATCGATATCGGAAAGAAGAATTTCCAAGATCTGATCATCCTCAACCATATCTGTTAAGCCATCTGAACAGAGGAGGAACAAATCCCCCGAGGCGGTTTTACCTCTGAGTACATCAAGAACAAGCTCTTTTTTTAAGCCGACTGCACGGAGGATGACATTGCGCAGCGGATGGTGCCTTACATTTTCCGAGGAGATTAAACCCTCATCGACCTGCTGCTGAACGAGAGTATGATCTTCTGTAAGTTGCTCTATCTGCCCCCTTCTGAAGCGATATGTTCGGCTGTCCCCCATATGGCCAATAATAAAACCCTCATCGTAGAATGCCAAAAGCTCGGCTGTACAGCCCATTCCTTTGTGACTTGGGTTCTGGATCACATGCTCCAGGATCTTTTCATTTGCAGAGCTAAAGGCCTTTTGAACCCGATACAGAATCTCCTTCTCGGACCGATTGGTATTCCTGGAAAAAATCTCTTGAGTTGTTTCAGCAAAAATTCTGCTGGCGAGTTCACCCGCCGCAGCACCACCCATACCATCTGCTGCAAGGCAAAAATCGAGCTC
>JAUWDQ010000256.1 GCA_030608745.1 Pseudomonadota bacterium
TCTTTGCGAGGTCATTGGCTGGAATCTCGAAAAGTTCGATATCACCACGAATGGGCCGAGCATCGATCATGTTTGTATTTAAGAAGATGATGCCGCCGGATTGGACTACGTTCTGAAATCGCAATAGGGATGGATTATTCAAAGTTGAAATTTCATTTGATATTTGGATTTTGACATTTGACATTCTTAGTTGACATTTGGATTTTGACATTTGAAATTGATGGTTGAATTGAGGCATTTGAGATTGACAGTTCCCAATTAACGACTTCTCCAGCAAATTACACTCAGAGAGAAAGGTGTTCTCAAGAAACTCAAGAAGTTCCAAAATTTAACACCTTGACTTTCAAAGGTTTTTGATAATATATTCAATCACTAAACCCAAAAACTATTCCAGGGGACGAATAATGAACGATTCCCTCGCTGATTTGGAAAATAAGCATAAACAGTTGGTTATGATCGGTGGAAAGGGAGGAGTGGGCAAGACTACATGTGCTACGGCCATCGCCGTCCATTTTGCCCGTTTGGGAAGAAAGACCTTGGTCATCTCCAGCGATCCAACCCCATCCCTTTCCGATATCTTTGAGATGGAGATCGGAGATCACCAGACCCCCATCGCGGGGATCGGAGGTCTTTACGGCATCGAAATCAGCTCCGACGTGGTTCTCAATATGTGGAGAGAACGTTTTGGCGCCGAAATCTATGAGGTCATCTCCTCCTTTGCCGATGTGGACTACGACTTCGTGGATTACATCGGCACTGCTCCCGGAATAGAGGAGGAGTACATGTTGAATTACATCCTGGGGCTGGTAGAGAGCAAGCAATTCGATCTGGTGGTCTGGGATACAGCCCCCGCCGGACACACCTTAAAGCTGCTCCATCTGCCTCAGATCTTCCTGAAACACCTGGAAGCAGCTACCAAATTCTACATGAACATTTACAGTTACTTCGAGAAATTGAAGGAAACCGTGAAACTCCAAAAGGGGAAACGTACCCTGTTGGAGATTATCAGCAGCTGGGAAGCCTTAGCCATTAAAATCGTTGACTTCATTCGGGATCAGGAGAAGTCCGAGTTCATCATCGTCACCATACCCGAAGCCCTGGGAGTCAGACAGACGGAGAGGATCATCAGCGATTTCGATCAATACGAACTTATGGTAAACCACATGATTATCAATAACGTCGTCAAAGAGGCAGATTGTTCTTTCCATCAGGCCAGAAAGGCGATGCAGACGGAATATATAAAAATCCTCGAGGATAAATATGGAGATAGAATAAAACTGATCCAGGTTCCCCTGGCCCCTCACGAAATCAAGGGAGTGGAACGCATCGAGCAGGTGTCGGAGATCCTCTTCTCAAAATAGGTTGTTCCTCAATCTATGGGGAATAGCCCTTCGGGAGGTATTATGACCATTTCAAGACGAGTCCAAGCGATCAAACCCTCACCAACCCTGACCATCACGGCGAAGGCCAAGGCCATGAGGGCGGAGGGTGTCGATGTAATCGGATTTGGCGCAGGGGAGCCGGATTTTGATACCCCGGATCATATCAAGAAGGCCGCCATCAAAGCCCTGGAGAACGGGTTCACCAAATATACGGCGGCCGGTGGGACCGATGAGCTGAAGGATGCCGTCATCGGGAAATTCAAGCGGGACAATGGATTGGACTATGACCGAACACAAATTCTCGTCTCCTGTGGGGGAAAGCATTGCCTCTATAACTTGGCCCAGGTTCTCTTCGACACGGGAGACGAGGTGATAATTCCATCCCCCTACTGGGTCTCCTATCCCCCCATAGTCACCCTGGCCGACGCCCTTCCCGTCATCCTCGAAACGACGGAGGAAAGCGGGTTCAAGATGGACCCTGATAAGCTGAGACGGGCCATCACCAAAAGGACCAAGGCATTGGTCTTAAACAGCCCGTGTAACCCTAGCGGGACGACGTACACGGAAAGCGAGCTGAGTGAGATCGCGGATATCGTCTTGGAGAAAGGGATTTATGTCATTTCAGACGAGATTTACGAAAAGATCGTCTACGACGGGTTTCAGTTCGTCAGCATCGCCTCTCTTGATAAGGAGGTCAAGGAGAGGACCATTATTGTCCATGGCGTATCCAAGACCTACTCAATGACCGGTTGGCGGATCGGATTCACTGCCGGACCGAGTTCCATTATAGAGGCCATGAATAAGATCCAGGGGCAGAGCACCTCCAATCCCACTTCCATCTCCCAAAAGGCCTCTCAGGAGGCCCTGAGCGGTCCGCAGGATGTGGTTGAAGCCATGGTAGGTGAATTCCAAAAAAGGCGGGACTACATCATCGATAGGCTCAACTCCTTGGAGGGGGTCACGTGTGTCAAACCAGCAGGTGCTTTCTACGCCTTCCCCAATTTATCAAGCTATTTGGGCAAATCCTTTAGGGAGAAACCCATAAGGAATTCCATGGATTTGGCGGATTATCTTCTCAATTTCGCCCAGGTCGCCGTG
Organism: Pseudomonadota bacterium; assembly: GCA_030608745.1. GTDB lineage: Bacteria > Desulfobacterota > BSN033 > WVXP01. Next base: position 2,481 of record JAUWDQ010000256.1, read on the forward strand.
GTTCCCGGTGCTGCCTTCGGTACCGAGGGGTTTGAAAGACTCTCCTTCGCCACCTCCATGGAGAATATCGAGATTGGCATAGATAGAATTGAAAAGGCGCTCAAGGAATTCGATTGAGAGAAACCGTACGAAACCTCACTCGCCTCCCCTCTTCCGAGGCTTGTTCTTAAAGTATTCCTCCAAGATCTTCCGGTGGTCGAAGACAATGTCAGCAGGGAGGTTATGGTGATCGAAGATTTCCGCATCCTGAGCATCATCCTCAGCCTTAGGAACTCCCTGAGCCCTTGCAATATAAACCGTTGATATGGCGTGAAATCTGGGGTCCCTCTTGGGATCTGAATAGGTGTGAAACTGGCGGATAAGATGGATGTTGAGCCCCGTCTCCTCCTTGGCTTCCCGAACCGCAGCCTCCTCCAGACTTTCCCCGTAATCGACAAATCCCCCAGGAATCGCCCAGCCGAGAGGCTCATTTTTTCTCTTGATCAAGATGATCCCCGCCTCCACCTCAATAATGATGTCCACTGTTGGCAGGGGGTTCTTATATTGCCTTATTTTGGTCCCGCATTGAGGGCATTGGATAAATCTTCTCATCTTTTCCCCCGTCTAAACGATTCCTTCCGATCCATTACGCCTTGGTCATCTTAGACAATTCCTTTCTCAGCGCGTCCAGGGCGAGGATAGCCGTCCTCTCCCGAAGCATCCTTTGCGTTCCCCCTAGGTGGTAATCGGTCCATTTCTTCATACTTTCGGAGGCGATGCCAATATAGAGGTGGGCCTTAATCTCTCCCCCCCTCTTTTGGGCTTCCTTTTCCAGAAAACCCCGAGACGGACAATCCCACATGGCTCCGACAACGCTCCCTCGCTTTCTGCGCAAGGCAATGGACAAATTCTCCCCCCTCTCTCTTCAGCTTCCTGAATTCTCCCATCCCAACGCCCAAAAAAGCCCGTGTTGCCTCTTCCGTATTGAGCACAACTCCCCCGAGGACTTGCGCGCTATTGGTCCCTGACAGCCTTTGGGCGATTAAACCACCTGTATAGGGCTCCGCCGTTGAAAGGGTGAGGTTCATTTTTTCCAGGAGCTTTGTGACGCTCCCCTCCAGGGTATCCTCATCCACTGAACCAACTGATAAATCAATCCCTTTCGATAAAAGAACCAA
>JAUWDQ010000208.1 GCA_030608745.1 Pseudomonadota bacterium
CCAAGGACTTCCTTGCTTGCCAGGCGTCCACATCGATCCGATACCCCATCTCCTTCAGGATGGCAGCCAGTTCCTTGGGGTGGGCGATCTTGTCGATATTGGGACAGAGGAAGCCGCTGATCAAGATCCCGTTCACCTCCCTCGGGGGAAATGTAAGGGGCACATTGATCACCACAACCCTTTTTCCGGCCTGGCTCAATATCTCCCAAAGGGTTTTCCCGGCCATATCCCGGGACGTAGGGATAAAGATGTCCATGGACCCGGGGTTCCGATCCACGAAGCCGTAAATGTTATGTTTTCCCGGATTCTTTCCCGTCATATACGTGGCCCATGCCACCGAGGACACGCAGGGATGAACCGAATTCATCCGCTTCATGGAACCCGATTCAATCAGCTTTGTCCAGTTGGGCAGTCTCCCCTCTCCCGAGAGACTCTTGAGCAGGCTGAATGGTACCCCATCCAGGCCGATGACCAACACCCTTCTGCCCTTAAAGCGCAATCGATCGAATAGTCCCATACCGTCCCCGCATCGCTATAGATAGCCCAGATCAGTCAACCGTTTCTTAACCTTCTCTTCTTCTTCCTCGCTGTACTGGGCGGCTGCGGCCGGCTGGATGTAGCGAAGCTCTTCGAGCTTTCTTATCACCTTACGAACACTCTCCTCCTCCGTCTCCTTGTCCGTTTCCAGCACGACCTCGGGATTCAAGGGCTCCTCATAAGGGTCCGATACACCGGTATAATTGGTGATCTCCCCGGCCAAGGCCTTCTTGTAAAGCCCCTTTACATCCCTCTTTATGCAGACATCCAGGGGGGACTTGCAGTAAACCTCTACGAAATCCCCAATCTCCTTACGGTTGTAATCCCGGGTGGCCCGATAGGGGGATATTGCCGCCCCTATGGCCACCACTCCGTTCCTCGAGAGGAGCTTGCATACGAATCCAATCCGTTTGATATTGGTATCCCTGTCCTCCTTGCTGAACCCGAGCCCCTTGCTCAGATTGGTCCTCACCACGTCCCCGTCCAAAACCTCAACATTCAGTCCCCTTTTCCGAAGCTCTTCCGCTACACCTTGGGAGACCGTCGTCTTTCCCGAGCAGGATAATCCCGTAAACCAGATGGTAAATCCTCTTTCCATTCCCTACCTCCTCCTTGGCATTGAAATAGCTGTTAATCAATGTATCCCAGCCCCAATTACCTTTCCCTCCATATCCTCGGGAATTCTCAGGCCCAACAAATTAAGGACCGTTGGCGCCACATCCATGATGTGGAGCCCCTCAACCTTTCCACGCGCCCTCATTCCCGGGGCCCCCATGATCAATATCCCGTATTGCGAATGGTTGGCCTCATCCGGCCCCGTGTCGTTCTCAAAGGTGTGGATGGAACCAATTCCCACGCTCCCCACGGACCTCCACCTGAGATCCCCGAAGTAAACGATCAGGTCTGGGGCGATCCCGTTGACGACGGGATAAATCTCCTCTGGTTTAAATACCCGTGTCCCCATATGATTCCCGTTATCATCGGTCAGGCCTTCCAATTCCTGTTTTAGCCTGTTCCGAACTTCATCATACCGCGACCCCTCGATGGTCCCCATTGGCTCCCTCCCCTTCACGTTCAAAAAGAGCCGGCAATAGTACCCCCCCTCCCCCCAAGCCGTCGTTCTATCCCAGTCGATCCTGACCTTGGATAACGGAACCATCTCCGTTGGCCTCTCCTCCAACGTCAAATACCCCCTCTCCATCAACCATTCGTTGATGCAGATTCCCCCTTCCATCCGCTTGGCACCATGGTCTGATACCACCATGACCGCCGTATCCCTCCCCACCAGGGAGAGCATCTCCCCCACCTGCCGATCCAAGGAGAGGTAATAGTCCTTGACCACGTCCTCATACTTCGAACCGGGCTGGTATTTTCGATGTCCCTCGTCGAAGAACTTCCAGAAACCATGATGTATTCGATCGAGGCCAATCTCAACCACGATAAAAAAGTCCCATTGCTGGGTTGTCATGAGGTGCTTCGTGACCCGGAATCGCCTCTCCGTCATCTCGTAGATTTGCCGTAACAGGCGATCCTTCTCATTGGTCCTGAAGTTTTCCACATCCAGCAGATACTCCCCCACCAAGGCCTCAACTTCCTCCCTGAGCTCCGGGGGATAGGTATATTGGCATGTGGTGTCCGGGGTTAGGAAACTCGTGATGAGGCATCCGTTAAGGGGTTTGGGAGGATACGTTTGGGGGACGCCGATAACGATCGAGCGCTTCCTCTCCTTGGATAGGATATCCCATACCGTCTCCTCCTTGACGTACTGAGAATTGGCGAATACCATCCCATCATATGAGTAGTTGGCCCGATTGCGAAATCCGTAAAATCCCAACGTTCCTGGGCTCTTCCCCGTCATCATGGAGGTCCAAGCGGGGACTGTAATGGGGGGAATGGTGCTTTCCAACTCGCCGTAGACCCCCTCTTCCATCAAATGTCGGAGATTTTTCAAATCCCCCACCCATCGGTCAAACACAAACTCCGGTGGAGCACAGTCCAGACCGATAATCAATACCCTTTCCGCCATGAGACTTATCTCCTCCCTCCGCCCGTGGATTGGACCAGTACCTCGGCAACCTCAGGCCTTGTGAATTCGGGCGGAAGACACTCACCTTGGCGAAGCATTTCCCGCACCTTCGTACCGCTGAAGAAGACGTGATTCGTTGAATCATGGGGGCATGTCTTTTGGGTCACCATTTGATCACATCGCTTACAAAAAAAAGCATGGTCGAAAAAGATGGGTTGGATTTCAAGTTCATTCCCATTGACGGTATCGAAAATCCGCTGTGCATCAAATGTTCCATAGTAACTGCCTACACCGGCGTGATCCCTTCCGATAATGATATGGGTACATCCGTAATTTTTTCGAACAATGGCGTGATGGATGGCCTCCCTGGGCCCTGCATACCTCATGGCCATGGGAAGGATCACCAAGGCAACCCGGTCCCTGGGATAATAGTTCTCCAGCAATACCTCGTAGCACCTCATCCGCACATCCGCGGGAATGTCATCTGACTTGGTCTCGCCGACGATAGGGTGAAGCAAGAGCCCATCAACCATCTCTAGAGCGCACTTTTGGAGATATTCGTGGGCTCGGTGGACGGGGTTTCTGGTCTGAAAGGCTACCACCGTCCTCCATCCCTTCTCCTCGAAGAGATCCCTCGTTTGTGCTGGGGTGAGGCTATATTGGGAAAACTGCGTCCACGTGCCCCGTTGCACGTACTGAATCGGTCCCCCCAGTAATACATCCCCCATTCCGAAGAGCCTCTTCACTCCGGGGTGCTCCCCGTCGTCAGTTTTATAGATCGATTTCGCCTCCTTTACCTTATCGAACTCGAACTTCTCTTCCAGGTTCAATACCGCCATCAGTTCCCCATTGTCGTTGACAAGGGCCACCTCACGGCCTTCCTTGAGGTCCTTCGATTCCTCTTTATCTACCGAGAGGGTAATGGGGATAGACCACAAAAGGCCATCCCCCAGTCGCATCTCCTCCACCACGCTCTCGTAGTCCTTACGCCCCATAAACCCTTCAAGAGGGCTGAATGCCCCCGTCGAGATCAAGTAGACATCGGACCGTTCCCATTGGTCCAACCGAACGCTCTTCCACTCCCTGGCCCGGCGTATCAACTCCTCCTGCTGTTCTTCGGAAACCATCCTCTCTCCCAACCGTCCGCCATGAGGCTTCAATGACATAGAATCCCCCTTTCCCTCCGAAATAGTCTGCTCAAGAAGGTCTTGAGTTTTTAGCTTTTTGTCCAACCTGCGCTCTTGTTTTCAACCGCAGCACCTCTGCACCATGTTTATTTGCTTAACCTTAACCTCAACCTTAGCCTTCCCTTTATCCTCAACCTTAACCTGAGCCTTGGCCTCTACCCTCCAACCTCTAACCTTGATCTTAGTCTCAGCCTTAGCCTTAACCTGAACCTTTCCCTCCCCCTCCCGCCTCTAACCTCTGTCCTCAAACCTCTTTTTCCTCCAACCGCAGCACGGCAGCACCGTTAGTCTTATAGATATCCCAGATTCTTTAACCTCCTGCGGACCTGCTCTATCTCTTCCCTGGTAAGCTCATCCCCTCCCTCCGCCCTCCCAGTAGAGGCGATGTCCCTCATCACGTAAACGATGAAGTCGGTCACCGAATTAAAACCCGAATCCTCTATGATGTTGCGCAGATGATTGTAGAGCCTCCGGGGGATTTTTATGGTTACCTTATCCTCATTGGTCACAATGACACTCCTATAACACTCCAATTGGACTCAAATTAGAGTGTGCCAGATTTTTTCCATTTGTCAAGGGGGAATTTCGAGAAATTTAGTGCTGCGGTTTCGTGGTACGAAGGTGCTGCAGTCAAAAGAATAGTGCTGCAGTCATGCAGTGCTGCCGTTAAGAAGCCCTCAACCTTAGCCTCAGCCTCAACCTGTCACTTCTTACTTCCTACTGCCTACTGCTTACTGCCTATCTGTTGCTTCTTGCCTCTTGCCTCTTGCTTCTTGCCTCTTGCCTTAACCTTAACCTCAACCTTAGCCTTAGTCTCAACCTCAGCCTTAACCTCAACCTGCTCAGAGCACTACTCTTCGTGGGACGCCACCTTTTTGATCAGATCGATGACTTCATCCACGGCCAGTTGGATCATTTTTTCCCCCTTATCCCGACTTGCTTTGGAAGGGTCCCC
>JAUWDQ010000076.1 GCA_030608745.1 Pseudomonadota bacterium
AGGGTATGCGAGCGGATATACAATTATTACGTCGACGCGTGCCGGCCATGAAGGCGGAAGGGAAGGTCTTCGTGGTCATCGACGTTTTGAGGGCGACCGCCACCATCATCGAAGCACTATCCAATGGATGCACCGAAGTGATCCCTGTTATGACCGTCGATGAGGCCTTCGCTCGTGATCCTCTGGAGATGGCACGGACATGTGAGCACGGACGGGAATTGATACGATTGGGATTGGAGGAGGATTTGGCCTTCTGTGTACAAACCAATGTCTTTTCATCTGTTCCCGTTTTCAAAAGAAGATCCATCATAGTAGATTGAATAGATTGAGGGCTTTCTCGAAGATGACCTGCATTTCTACGAACGCTATGCCCCACAGCATAGAGGGGAATAAATAGGATGGCCAAGGCCAAGGTTTCCATCGTACGATGTCCGGATTATTCCGAAAAATCCGTGCTGAAGGCGGTGAAGTGCGCCGTTGACCTGTTGGATGGAATGGGCGCCTTCGTCAGGAGGGGGGATCGAGTGTTAATCAAACCCAACCTCCTGTCGGCAAGGGACCCGGAAAAAGCCGTGACAACTCATCCCTCGGTTGTGAAAGCCGTCATCCAATTGGTTCGGGATGCCGGTGGCGTTCCCATGGTAGGGGATAGCCCTGCAATAGGAGGGCTCGTGAAGGTGGCATCCAAGGCAGGGATTTACGATGTTGTTCGGGAGATGAATTGCAAACTGGTGGACTTTGACGATGTCGTGGAGATCAGAGGGTCCCATCAAGGGGTATTTAAAACGTTAGAGGTGGCCAGGGCCGTTATGGATTGTGATCTTATGATCAACCTCCCCAAGTTGAAAACCCATGGTATGACCACCATGACCTTATCGGTGAAGAACCTCTTCGGGTGTATTCCGGGTGCGAAAAAAATCCAATGGCATTTGAAGGCGGGGGTTAACAGGCACTCTTTCGCCCAAATGCTTGTGGACCTTTACGGGATAATCAGGCCAAGGCTGAATGTGGTCGATGCCGTTGTGGGCATGGAGGGAGATGGGCCGGGCGGTGGGGATCCTCGGGAGATCGGGTTGATTTTCGCAGGCGCTGATGGAATTGCCGTCGATTCGACCATCTGTCATGTCGTTGGACTCCCAGTGCCAGACCTTTTGACCAGCCGAATTGGGTCCGATTTAGGGTTGGGAGTAGGACAGCCGAAGGATATCGAGATCGTGGGCGAGGGGATTGAAGAGGTGAAAGTGAGTGGGTTTCTTTTTCCCAGAAGCATGGAGCCCCAATGGGGACTTCCACAGCCTCTGAGAGGTTTATTAAGGAATGCTCTGACGGCAAAACCGCGAATCAGGGAGGACATATGTAAACTCTGCGAGGTGTGTGTTGAGGGATGTCCATCCCAAGCGATGACCATGGAAAGGGGGAAGATCGATATCGATTATTCCAAATGCATCCGGTGTTTCTGCTGTTCCGAGTTCTGTCCGGAGAGAGCCATAGACATTAAGCAGGGATGGCTTTTGAGGCTATTTGGAGGTACCACGGGGAGATCAATCAAAAAGGGGCATGAGAAATATTAAATTGACCATTGAATATGACGGGACGGGCTATCACGGCTGGCAGATTCAGCCAAACGTTGAGACTATTCAGGGAACCATGGAAGGGAAACTCGCGCAAATCACGGGAGAGCCGGTGAGATTGGTTGCCTCCGGCAGAACCGATACCGGGGTCCATGCCATGGGACAAGTAGCTCATTTCAAGACCCATAGTTTCCTCGATGTTCTAACCTTTCTAAAAGCCGTCAACAGTCTCCTTCCCGAGGATATCCGGGTTAAAGATGTTGAGGAGGTTGACGAAGCATTCCATGCCCGTTTTAGTGCAAAGGGAAGGGTTTACGAGTATAGGATTTTTAACGGGGAATTGCCTTCCCCCTTTCACCGCCATTTCTCATGGTTTGTCCCGGGGAATTTGGATTTGGCCAGCATGAGGGAAGCCGGCATGAAACTGGTGGGTCGCCACGATTTCTCCTCATTTTGCTCTGCCGGTTCCGACCAATCATGTCCCATACGGGAGGTCTATGCCATCGACGTGGGGATGAGGGAAGACCTCATTATTGTACAGGTGGAGGCCAACGCCTTTTTGAGGCAAATGGTACGAAATATTGTGGGAAGCCTTGTTGAGGTGGGAAGGCGAAAGCTGACTCCATCCCAATTCGGTGGCATTCTGGAGGCACGGGATAGACGAAGGGCCGGATTAGCAGCACCGGCCCAAGGACTTTTTTTAGTTAGGGTGAATTACTGATTGGGTTAAAGAGAAACCTTCCCCCCACCTTGATGTGAGGACACCATCTATGGCGGGAGTGTGATCTCACGCGGAGGTTGATTCCCCCGAGGTCACACACAGTTCAGCCACGGCTTCAGCGATACCAACCGAGGGTTCTGCAAAGCGCTTCAACATCTCCCGGGCTTCCGTATCGTCGAACTGCTGAACCGGGGATTTGAAGAGATAGGCACTAGCCTCGATAATAGGCCCGGAACGCCCCCGGTCCAAAGCTACCTTGGCCGCCCGCACGGCATCCATGATTACCCCCGCCGAGTTAGGCGAATCCTCCACGGAAAGCCGGACCTCGACATTCATCGGCAAGCCGCCGAATTGCTCCGCCTCAATCCGCAAAAAGCAGAGTTTGTTGTCCTTCAACCAAGAAACGTAATCGCTCGGACCAATATAGATGTTTTGCGGATCGAATTCCCTTTCATACATCTGGCTGAGAACTGACTGGGTCTTGCTCGTCTTTTTGCTCTCCAGGCGTGTACGATCCAGCATGTTGAGGAAATCGGTATTTCCTCCCACGTTGAGTTGATATGAGTGCTTTATGGGCTGTCCCCTATCTTCGAAAAGTCTCGTCAGTACCCTGTGGATGATGGTAGCCCCTACCTGAGACTTGATGTCATCCCCGAGGACTGGAAGCCCGGCTTTCTTGAAGCGATCCCCGTAAATCTTAGAGACGAATACGGGTATGGCATTCACAAAGGCACAACCCGCCTCAAGGCAACAGTCGGTATAGAAGAGGGTATTCTCCTCGCTGCCCACCGGCAAGTAGTTGACCATTACATCCACCCGCTTTTCCCGAAGGCTTCGAATAATGGCATCCTTTGCCTTTGCCTTCCGGGAGTAAATGTTCGCCTTTGGCTTGAAACGAGCCGATTCCGGGTATTGATCATTTTGCGGGGGAATGCTGTCGATGAGGTATCCCATCTCAACGAGACAATCCAGAAAGGGAACGTCCTTCTGAAAGACCGTGGTACAGTTTGGTTCGGCAAAGATTGCCTCCGATAGATCCCGACCTACTTTTCTTTCGTCCACATCGAAGGCGGCCACGAATTGAATATCGCAGGCTCGATAGCCGCCCAAGTTCTTGGTAATCAGACCCGGAATATCTGCATCCGGATCCTTGTAATAGAAACGTCCCTGTACAAAGGAACTGGCACAATTTCCCACTCCAATAAGAGCAGTTCTGATCTCTTGCATGTTGGAACATCACCTCCTCAATGAATTGGAAAAATCTCAGAAGGAATACGGTAATGGGAATCGGCTTCGACTCGTTCCGAAATTTAGAAGGGGGAGACCTTCGGATATCCGATGTGATATCAGCCGGTTTATTCTTAACCCAAGGGTTAAATACATAACGCAGAGCCTCCCTTTGGGAAGGGATGTATAGAGAGAGCAGTGCAAGGCGAAAAAAAAACCATCGGTTCTCCCGATGGTTTCCCATTCGCACACACATGGTGACTGAGTTCAGCCAAATTGTTCTCGTGCAACCACCGGAAGATCCCTATTCAGTTAAACGCATCCCCGTTGTAGGGATACCAATAATCTATAGTATACTACTATAATCATTACTTTTCAATGTGTCAAGGCCAAAATTTTCCCGTGGAGGCAAGTTATCCGCTTTCGAGGGCGATAGTGGAGATTATATCGGGGTGAGCTCATATTTTCTCGATCCCAGGCCGATTTTCTCCCCATATTGCAGCTGAACTCCCCAATCGATCTGGGGATATAAGGCCCGAAATTTATCTTCCCCGGGCCCCAGATGAGTATTCAATGTGGACTTCTCGTTTCCCCGTTGTGCATTGACCAAATCGACGGAGGCCTGGTCAATGGCCACGGGATCGCAGGAGGCGAGAATTCCGATATCCCCCACGATGGGGGCATCAGAATGGCCGTAGCAATCGCAGGCAGGACTCACCTGGGTCAGAAAGTTGAGGAAGATCGATTTTTCGTGCTTTCCCACCAGGGCCCCATAGGCATATTCCGCCATCTTCTTTTGGAACAGGGCTGCGTCATTATCCCATTGAACCTGAATGGCTCCCTCCGGGCAGATCGATAGGCATTCTCCGCATCCAACGCATTGTTGTGGATCAATCCGGGCCTTCTCGTTGAGGATGGCGATAGCCCCTTGTGGACAACAGGTGATACAGGTTTCGCATCCAGTACAGCGGGAGGTTTTCACCTTTGGGGCCACGCTTGAATGTTGTTTCAATTTCCCCCCGCGGCTGGAACAACCCATAGCCAGGTTTTTCAAGGCACCTCCAAACCCCGAGAGTTCATGGCCCTTGAAATGGCCGACTCCAATGATGGCGTCAGCGGTGAAGATGTCGTGGGCGATGCTCACCTCACGGTATATCGGCTTATCGATCTTTACGTTAACGCAGGCATTTCCGCGAATCCCGCCGGCGATGATAATGGGGGCATCAACGACGGAGTAGTCAAACCCATTTTGAATGGCCGTGGTGATATGGGAGATCGATTCCTCCCGTGTACCTGTATAGAGCGTGTTGGTGTCGGTAAGAAATGGCTTTCCTCCAGATGCCCTGATCGTTTCCACGATCCTGCGGATAAAGATAGGCCTGACGAAGGCGGTGTTTCCCCTCTCCCCGAAGTGAAGTTTTATGGCCACCAGGTCGTTGGTTTTGATCTTATCCTCGATCTCTCCCCTCTGCAAAAGTTCATCCACCTTGTCCAACATGGTCCTTTTAAAGGTGGTTCGGAGATCTGAGAAAAAGACTTGGCTGTTCTTCATGGTATCTCCCTTGTGGAGGCGAGATTAGGCCAGAAGTGTAGTGTAATCTGAACTTGATGTCAATGTTGCTATGCATCTCAGATCACCGGTCATTTCATTGAGATTAATCAGTATCCGGCGGTATTTTTGACCATCTTCCCCATGGAGTTCAGGGTTGACTTTTCCAGGCGAAAAAAGTAATTATAAGATTATCTGGTCAGGGAATGGTTTCGGGAGAGATTTCCTCTATTTCCACACAAGGGAGCACATATGAAGAAATTTGCGGTGAGCGAAATTAGGAATGTCGGGATATTTGGTCACGGAGGAGACGGAAAGACCTCGCTGGCTGAGGCCATCTTATTCGGTACGGGAGTGAATAATCGGCTGGGAAGCGTTGACGAGGGGACATCCTTGATGGATTTTGACCAAGAGGAGATCAATCGCAAGATTACCATCGGCTCCTCCCTTGCCCATGCGGAGTGGAATAACCACAAGTTGAACCTCATCGATACGCCGGGGTTCGCAAATTTCATCGCCGATGCACGGGCGTGCATGAGGGTGGTGGATGGTGCGGTTATTGTCGTTGGAGCCAATTCCGGGGTGAGGGTTCAAACTGAAACGGTCTGGGAGTATGCCCAGGAGTTTGAAGTCCCTGTCCTCATTTTCATCAGCAAGATGGATATGGAGAGGGCGGATTTCCAGAAGGCGGTGGATGATATTAAGAAAGGTCTTTCATCCATTCCCTGCATCCCCGTTCAGCTTCCCGTTGGAACTGAGGCAGAGTTCAGAGGAGTGGTTGATTTGGTCCAGATGAAGGCATATCTCTTCAAGGATGACTTCAGCGGAAAATTCGAACTGGAAGAAATTCCTCAAGAGCTGGCGGGCGAGGCGACGAAGCGACGCGAGGAGATGATTGAAACCCTGGTGGAGACCGATGACCAGATGATGGAGAAATACCTGGAAGAGGGTGACCTGAACCGAGAGGATTGTTACTTTTGCCTAAAAAAGGGTCTCATTGAGCGGAAGTTTGCACCGATACTCTGTGGAGCATCCACGAGAAATATGGGAATTCAACCCCTTCTGGATATGGTGGTGACGGGTTTTCCATCGCCCCAGGAGAGGGAACCTGTAAGGGGCAAAAATGCTAAGACGGGAGAGGTTGAAGAGCGGGAAGCGAAGGAAGACGGACCCTTTTCGGCCTTCGTTTTTAAGACCATAGCGGATCCCTACGCCGGGAAGCTCACCGTTTTCAGGGTTTATTCGGGGATGATCAACCCGGATTCAACCATTTACAACTCGACCCAAAAGGTCAAGGAGAGAATCGGACAAATCTACGCCCTGGAGGGGAAGAAACAAAAACCGCTGGGATTGGCGATGGCAGGCGACATCATTGCCGTTGCCAAGCTCAAGGAGACTACCACAGGGGATACCTTCTGTGATGAGAAAAATCCGATTACCTTCGAGGCGACGAAACTCCCGTTGCCCATTATCTCCTACGCCCTGACGCCGAAAAGCAAGGGAGACGAGGATAAGATCACCTCGGCTTTGATACGCCTGAGCGAGGAGGATCCCACCATCAGCCTGAGCCGAGATGAACAGACGGGCCAGATTCTCCTTTCCGGTATGGGACAGGTTCACGTGGAGGTGATTCTCGACAAGTTGAAACGAAAATTTGGCGTGGAAGTAGATCTCAGCGTGCCCAAGGTCCCGTATAAAGAGACCATCCGCATGGCGAAAAAGGGGGTTATCTACCGCCATAAGAAGCAGACGGGGGGGCGAGGACAATTTGCCGAGGTTCACTTCGACATATCACCCTTGGACCATGGCGCGGGGTATGAATTCGAAAACGCCCTGACAGGCATGAACGTGCCCCGGAACTTCGTTCCTGCCGTGCAAAAGGGCATTGCCGAGGCGATACGGGGGGGCGTGTTGGCGGGATATCCGGTTGTGGACTTTAAGGTCCGATTTTACGACGGGAAATCCCACGAAGTGGATTCTTCCGAAATGGCCTTTAAAATTGCCGCCATCATGGCCTTGAAGAAAGGGCTACGGGAGGCCAACCCTGTACTTCTGGAGCCCATCATGGAGATTGAGGTCACCGTGCCAGAGGAAAACATGGGCGATATTATCGGTGATCTGAACAGTAGAAGGGGGAAAGTCCTGGGGGTAGATGCAAAGGGAAATCACCAGGTGATCAAGGCCCATGTTCCCATGGCCGAGGTGTTGAAGTATGCCCCTAACCTAAATTCGATGACGGGTGGAAGGGGTCAATTTTCCCTGGCATTATCCCATTACGAGGAAGTTCCATCCCATCTGAGCGAAAGAATTGTTGCCCAATCGCAGAAGGAGGAGTAAGCTGTCCTCCTCAACTCCCCTTTCCGATCGAGGAGAAATCGATCGAGACATGAGGGCTGTCGTCCAAAGGGTTAAATCCGCTACAGTATCGGTAGATAAGGATAATATTGCGAGCATCGGGAGGGGAGTGGTGGTCTTCCTCGGCGTGGGAAAGGAGGATGACACTGCTGATGTGGAATATCTCGTTGAAAAAATCCCACATTTGAGGATTTTTCAGGACGAGGGAGAGAAGTTCAACCTTTCCCTCATGGATGTGGGTGGGGAGATAATGGTGGTCTCCCAATTTACCCTTTTTGGGGATTGTCGTAAGGGCCGTCGGCCCTCTTTCACGGAGGCGGCGGATGCCGAATGTGCCCGCAATCTTTATGACTATTTCGTATCCAGACTGGAGGGGAAGGGGTTGCGGGTTCAGGCGGGCCGTTTTCAGGCGATGATGATGGTGAACCTGGTTAACGATGGACCAGTTACGCTTCTTTTGGATAGCAAGAAAACCTTTTAGGGATCTATGAGAAAGTATTTCCCTCTTTTCATCCTCATTTGTTTGGTCTCCCTTGCCGGACAAGCACGAGGCGCCCCGGGGGAAAAGATCAGGAGACCCGTGGTGGCGGGCATGTTCTATCCCTCGGATCCCCATGAACTCCAGCGGGATGTCAATAGGTACCTGGGGAATGTGGAGAAAATGCGCATCGACGGGAGGATCGTTGCCCTCATTTCCCCTCATGCGGGATATGCATACTCCGGACAGGTGGCTGCCTGCGCTTACAAATTGGTGGAGGGGATGGAGTTCGATGATGTCATCGTCATTGCCCCCAGCCATCGGGTCGATTTCTTGGGGGCATCCATATATGATGGGGAGGGATACGAAACTCCGTTGGGAGTTGTTCCCATTGATAGGGAACTTTCGCGGAGGATTAGTGGGGGGAGTAAGACCATCGAGTACGTTCCCCAAGCCCACGCCCAAGAGCACTCCTTGGAGGTACAAATACCCTTTCTCCAAAGTGTCTTGAAGGAATTCAGGTTAGTACCGATGGTGATGGGTCCCACATGGAATTTTGCTGTTTGCCAACAACTAAGCCAGGCCATTATCCGATCCATTGAGGGGAAGAGGGCCCTAATTGTTGCCAGCTCCGACCTGACCCATAGCTATAACTACCGACAAGTGATAGAGCAGGATGAGATACTGGCCCGCCACATCGAGCAGTTCGATATCACCGGCTTGGAGAAAGATTTGAGGAAAGGCAGATGTCAGGCCTGCGGAGGGGGTCCCATCTTGGTGGCCATGATGGCTGCTAAAGGCCTGGGCGCTCATAGGGGGAAAGTCTTGAAACTGACCAATTCCGGGGATGTTACCGGGAAGAAAAGCCCTGGAAATTATGTGGTGGGATACATGGCGGCCGTTTTATTCCAATCCGCCCAACAATCGAGGGGCGGCTTAACGGAAAGAGAAAAAAGGATTTTGCACCGGATCGCTCGGAGGGCGATAGAAGATGTGGCCCGGGGGAAGCCGGTGCCGGAGTTCACGGTGGATTCCCAGGCCTTGAAGGAGATGAAGGGGGTTTTTGTCACCCTTAAAAAACGCGGTCAGCTCAGGGGGTGCATCGGCTATACTAAAGGCGTTAAGCCCTTGTATAAGATAGTGGGGGAGATGGCGGCGGCGGCGGCCTTTCATGATCCCCGGTTTAACCCAGTTACGGAAGCTGAACTCTCGGATCTGGAGATCGAGATCTCGGTTCTCACCCCCATGAAACGAATCAAGGACGTCGAGGAGATAGAGGTGGGGAAACACGGAATCCTCATAGAAAGGGGGTTTCATTCCGGCCTCCTCCTTCCCCAGGTGGCTACGGAATATGGGTGGGACCGCACGACCTTCCTGGAGCATACCTGTCTCAAGGCCGGATTGTCCAAGGATGCCTGGAAGGATGAGGATACGAGGATTTGTACCTTTTCCGCAGAAGTGTTTTGAGATGAGGTGTTTTTATGGAGAATATCAGAGAACCGGCTGTAGCCGGGGCATTCTACCCCTCAAATCCCGATGTGCTGTCCGATGACGTCAGTGGTTATTTGAAAAAGGCGGAAAAAGAGGCTATAGAGGGGGATATCATCGCCCTGATTTCCCCCCATGCCGGTTATCCATATTCCGGCCAGGTGGCCGCCTGCGCTTACAAATTGGTGGAAGGGATGGATTTTGATGATGTTATCGTCATTGCCCCCAGTCATCAGTCGCCCTTTCAGGGGGCCTCAATTTATCACCGTGGTGGATTTAGGACACCTCTGGGCGTGGTCCCCATAGATGGGGGTATGTGTGATGAGATCATGGCGTCGGACAGGCGTTTTCAGTTCATTCCCGAGGCCCATCTCAAGGAGCATTCCTTAGAGGTCCAACTCCCCTTCCTCCAAGTCGTCCTCAAGGGATATAAGCTGGTGCCCATTGTATTGATGGGCGGGGCGGATTATGAGATTTGCCAATCGCTCGGGAAGGCCATTGCCGAGTCGTTGGGGGAGCGGAACGCCCTGATCATTGCCAGCTCTGACCTGACCCATAGCAATAACTACCGACAAGTGGTAGAGCAGGATGAGTTACTGGCCCGCCACATCGACCAATTCGATATCACCGGTCTGGCGGAGGATTTGCGGGAGGAAAGGTGTCAGGCCTGTGGCGAGGGTCCTATTTTGACGGCGATGTTCGCGGCCAAGATATTAGGTGGGGACAAGGGAAAGGTTTTAAAACTCACCAATTCTGGGGATGTGACCGGGGATAAAAGGCCTGGTAGTTACACCGTGGGCTATTTAGCAGGGGTCTTTTATCGAGCCGGGATACGGAAAGAGAAGCCTTAATTCCCAGATAGTGTAGCAACGAGGGAGAGATGAGGGGTGGCAAGAAGGTAGGAGTAGATTTAGGGTTGAGTGACCAAGACAAGGAGACCCTTCGGCACATCTCGAAGACGGCGGTCGAGAACAAGGCCCGAGGGAAGCTGGTGCCGGAGTTCACGGTTGACTCCCTGGTATTGAAGGAGAAGAGGGGGGCTTTTGTCACCATCAACAAGAAGGGTCAGCTTCGAGGATGTATTGGCTATATTCAACCCTATAAACCGCTTTACCAGACGATTGAGGAGATGGCTGTCCAGGCGGCCTTTCACGATCCCCGATTTGACCCGGTGACCGAGAGGGAGTTGCCCGACCTGGAGATCGAGATCTCGGTGCTTACTCCACTGAAGCAAATCAAGGACGTCGAGGAGATCGAGGTGGGGAAACACGGGATTCTCATAGAGAAGGGGTTTCATTCCGGCCTTCTCCTTCCCCAGGTGGCGATCATTGTATGAAGTGTGTGGATTGTTGTATCATCACGCAAATGGATGGCT
>JAUWDQ010000191.1 GCA_030608745.1 Pseudomonadota bacterium
ATCCCTGGGAAAGTGCAAGGAACTCGGCCTAAAATATGACCGCAATGCAGGTGGAGGAACCCACCTCGCACCAAACTCCCATGACTTCTACTTCCCGGCAAAGCTAAAGAAGTTCGGGAGCCTCGAAGCCATCAGGAAACACGTTGGCGCTCTGCATAAGTACTTCCTCGACTTCAATATCGACACGTGGAAGGAAGCAGAGGAATATGCGAAACAGTTCCCGCCGGAGTTGAAGACAGAGCCTAACTGGCTATAACGAAAACCAGAATTTTCAACTTCTGTTATAAGGGTTGTAAGGGGAGTAATGAGGAGTGGAGCATAATCAGCACTTGCTCCCCCCTTTGCTTCCCTTCTTTATTCTTGATGTTCGGGGTCTTTAATTCTAGACTCTCAATTGGACGATCGAAATAATTCTTTTTACTATTTGCAGATAATCAGATTCGAGGTTGAAGGGTTCACGCCTTGTCCGCTTCACCGCAACGCAGGCGGCATCTTCGACCGGCTGGTTTAAGGTTGATGAGCGAACATGATGTAGCCATGAACCAGGGGCAAAAAGCGTAGGAACCCAAGCCATGAACCCTGAACGTTGTACCTGACAACCTGAGTAGTTCATACGGATTGGTCGCGGCCGCCGGGCCGACTTGGGATTTTGGACAACATGAATGCGCATGGGGATAGCGATGGATGATTCATTATTGGAGGTGAAGGGGGTTTCCAAAACCTTTGGCGGAGTGGTGCGCGCCCTGGATGATATCAGTCTGGCGGCCCGCCGGAATGAAATAGTAGGCGTTGTAGGGGAAAACGGGGCCGGAAAATCCACGTTAATGAAGATCTTGGTAGGCGTTTATCCCCCGGATAAAGGAGAATTGTATCATAAGGGGGAAAAAGTCCCCTTCCCCAAGGATCCAAAAGAGGCGGCCAAAAGGGGAATCTCAATAGTCTACCAGGAGAAAGGGGTCATACCCTGGTTGAAGGTCTATCAATTCCTCTTCCTGGGCCATGAGGATAAATATGTAAAGTTCTCTATATTGCAGACGGATAAAATGAAGAAGCATGCCGCAGCCATATTGGAGGAGCTTCATGTAAAATGCGATGCCGAGGCCTTTATGTATGAACTGCCCCTTTCCACCCAGAAGATGGTGGAAATTGCGAGAGCTATCCTCAGTGTAAGATTGGAGAGTGGGGAGGATGGCACGACACCGATCATCATACTCGACGAGCCCACCGGGCCCTTGAACGACGAGGAACGTCGGGAGTTATTCAGCGATCTCTTGAAAATGAAGAAAAATGCCTCATTCTTCTTCATTTCCCACATCATACCTGAAGTGAGGGAATTCACGGACAGGGTGCACGTATTGCGGGACGGCAAGCTGGTTGCCAACTATGACTTCTCCGAGGAAAAGATAGCAGAGGAAGATCTGTTCAGGGCAATAGTGGGCAGGGAGTCCTCGGAATATATCTCCAAACAGGAAGTTAAGGGAGTTGATAGGGGGGCGGTAGGTTTGACAGCCAAGAATATGACCAAAAAGGGGCACTATTACGATATCTCATTCGATCTTCACAAGGGCGAGTGCGTGGGAATCTTTGGTCCGGCGGGATCAGGTAAAAGCCAGATCATTAGAACAATCGCCGGTATTATGAGTTTTGAAAGGGGGGAGCTGATAGTCAAAGGCCATAAGCTCAAGGCCAGCGCCCCCCCCCACGTGAGGTTAAGAAGTGGGATTGGATATTTCTCGGGTGAAACCGGTAAAGAGCTGTTTTTCAACTGGCCGATTGTAAAGAACATCTCAATTGTGAATATGCAGAAAATATTAGGCAAATTCATGCCGGTCATAAATTTCAACGCTGAGAGAAAGATGGCGCAAAGGATCGTACATCGGTTGAGAATAAGGACCCCGAGTGTTAATACGGATTGCTACTCCCTGAGCGGCGGTAATAAACAAAAGGTTTCTGTGGGGAAATGGGTAGAAAGAAAACCGGACATATTGCTTCTGGATGATCCGACGATCGGCATAGATGTGGGCGCCAGAGAGGATATCTACGAAGTTCTTTCGGAAATGAAAAAGAGCGGCATCTCCATGATCCTTGTTAGTGACGATCCTAAAGAATACTCCATATTGTGCGACAGGATCATGTTCGTTATGGATGGCAGGATTCAAAATGTTCTTGGCCCTGATGAGTTTAGAAAGGTGGTGGGAATATGAAACGCTCAAGCGGAAACAGGCTGATACCTCCGGTCATCATTCGAACTCTGAAGAATCAGCCTGTTATTATAGCCTTGATTGCCGTCTTCGTGATGTTCTCGATTCTATACCCGGATAGGTTTCTAAGCCTTCTAAACTTCAAGACGATTCTAAGACAGTTTGTAACGCTTACGCTGTTTGCGATGGGCCCCTCCATTGTGGTGGTGACCGGCTCGCTGGACTTATCGTATGTTGGAATTTGGATGCTGGGTGGTGTTCTGGTGTGGCTTTGCATGCCGGTACTGGGGCTATTCTCCATTCTTGTTATCCTGCTATTGGGGGTAGCGACGGGATTTCTCATCGGCGTCATACAAGCCAAGGCCAAAATACCCTCCTTTATACTCACTTTGAGTCTATTGGTCACATACTGGGGATTAACAGCCAAACTCGCCGGCGGATATCCGAGAATTGTTCGCGGATTCGAGTTCATAACCGCGCCGTTGATACCTTACATTCCCACGGCCTTTCTCTGGTCTATTCCCATAATATTCGCCGCCGTATTCATTATGAAATACACGAGGATTGGCACATACTTATACGCTATTGGGTCCAATGAAGAAGGAGCCCGGTTAGCCGGAATAAACGTCGATAAGTACAAGATCTTGGCTTTCACATTAAGCGGACTATTTACGGGGATAGGGTCGATGATCCTCTTCCAGCATCTTGGAGGTTCGACCCCGGTGGAGTTGAAACTCAACACCCTGGTTTGGCCTTTGGTGGCCATAGTCCTGGGTGGGACGCCACTTATGGGGGGAAGCGGTGGCCCCCAAAGAACGATACTCGGCGCGTTGACGTTTACTGTTTTTTATCGCGGCGTGTACCTTTCGCCATTGCACCCCTACTCGATACAACTCCTTGTGGGACTGTTGCTCATTGTATCCATCACAGTAAGTGCCAGGGGTTTAAAGGGTGTAACGATCACATGAGGGAGTGGGAAGGTGATGACTAGCCCAAGTCTTTCTCGGGAATGGCTTCGAAGAAACATGACGACAGTCGGGCCAATCGTCTTTGTGGTAGCGGTTGTAGTTGGATTCCAGATGATGAACCCGTTCTTCCTCCGGTATCAGGGAATTATATCTTTAGTCTATTCCATGTCATACTTCCTGGTAGCCGCCTGCGGATTGACTTTTGTCATAATGACGGGATCTTTTGACTTCTCAGTGCCAAGCTTGTTGAAGCTTTCAGCCCTGTTATGCGTATTATACATCGAAGAACTCGGGCTATGGGTGATCCCTTTGGCTTTACTGGTATGCGTGGGATTTGGCTTCATTAACGGACTATTCCTCGCGAAGTTCAACGTCCCCTCTTTCATGGCCACGCTTGGGGTTTCCATTGTAGTGGAGGGAATAGCGCTATACCTCTCGAAAGGCTTCCTCCAAATAATGGACGACAGGGCCTTCAGGTCCCTTGCAACCACCTTCATAGTGGGTTTGCCATCGGTATTCTATTGGGGGATGGGCATTTGGCTGATAAGCATTTTCCTGGCCATGGGCACGGCATTTGGAAGGCGCACTTACGCCGTCGGGGGGAACCTGATAGGGGCCGGGCTCTCGGACATGAACGTAGCCAGGCATAGGATTTATGTTTTCATGCTCAGTGGTTTGCTTTCCGGGTTGGCGGGCGTTTTGTACATGGCGCAGATGGGGGGCGGCTCGGTGGAGATGGGAGCGGATATGGCCATACCGCTTTTCGCAAGCGTGGTCGCAGGAGGCACAGCCCTCACGGGAGGCGTAGGAGGACCGCACAGAACCCTGCTGGGGGTGATTATTATTACCTGGATTCAAGCAGGAATGAATATGCTTGCGATCGGCCGAGATATCCAGATGCTGACCTTCGGCTTAATCGCCATAGGCATGAGCATAGCCACGATAGATAGAAAAAGGATAAAGATCATTAAGTAGGTCTGATTTCCTCACCAACAACTGAGGATAATTGTGCACTATTTTGAGATAGTGGTAAACAAACGGGCGCACAGAGAATAGTTTCGGCGTGACAGTCCTTCAAACCTGTCGGGAGGTGGTATATGGCACAATTGTTCGGCAAGGAATTCACACGCGCCGATCTGCTTGAGAGGGTCGGAGATATCAACCAGCTCGCGGGCGTTCGAATCATGAGACTTGAGGATGGGAGAGGAGAAGGCGTGCGCCTGATTGAGGCGCGGACCGGTACCGGCTTCCGGTTCAATGTCTTGCCTTCCAGGGGGATGGATGTCTCCTTTGCGGAGTATAAAGGAATTCCTCTCTCTTGGCGATCCTGCACGGGTGATGTGTCTCCTGCCTTTTACGAACCGGAGGGTGATGAATGGCATCGCTTGTTTTACGGCGGCATGGTGATTACCTGTGGATTAAGCAATGTAGGGCCGCCCTGTGTCGATCAGGGTGAACAACTTGGCCGCCATGGGAGGATATCTGCCACACCAGCCGAGTCTGTCTATGCGGATGGCCTGTGGGAGGGAGACGAATACCATTTCACGATCCAGGGGAGGATGAAGCAGGCTACCTTTTGGGGCGAAAATCTCACATTGACCAGGCGCATTCATAGCCGATTAGGGGCATCCTCGTTCAGGATCGAAGACGAAGTCGAAAACCATGGTTTTGATCCGGCACCTTTGATGTTCCTCTATCACGTTAATATTGGGTTTCCGCTCCTGAGCGAAGAAAGCACAATCCACATACCTTCCGGGAAGACCGTTCCTATGGATGCCTCTGTGGATGCCGGGGAGTTTGGCAGATTTCATACCCCTTTGCCCGATGCCCCAAGCCAGGTCTTTTATCATGAGGCGGCTTCTGATTCCGATGGGATCGTCACGGCGGCCCTGATCAATGAG
>JAUWDQ010000195.1 GCA_030608745.1 Pseudomonadota bacterium
CCGCCTCGCCGGCGAACGCGTGCTCCGGCAGCTGGGATGGTCGCTCGGCCGTCTGGTAAAGCGCCCGCAGCAGGGGGTTGTGTGGCAATAAACGCATAATCTTGAGCGGTGTGGCGCGAGACGTGGCCTTCTACCGTCGGCTTGCCGTGCAATGTTTGAGTGTAGAGCCAAAGTTTTGACTCCCAGCCGATGGCCCCGGCAAAATGGCTCTGCAGGGCTGCGGCAAATTTGACCATGTGGGCCAACAACACCTCTGCATGCTTGGCCGGTTTGGCAATGGCGATGGAATTGGGAAGGCTGAGCCCGAACCGTTTGATATATTCCAGGGATTGCCCAGAACAGTATGGCCTATCGATGAACCCCAGGTCATGAAGGTGAATATCCCCTCGCATATGGGCGTCGGCGACTTCATCGGAGAACACCGAAAGCAGGGCATACTCCTTTTTGATCCTTTCCGCCAAGGTGAGATTGGTGGCCTCGGGCCCATGAGGGACATTGGCGTTCTCCTTGTTTGGATGGAGGATCAACTGATCGACGTCGTAAAGGGGCATACCCAACCGTGTATGCCTCTTGCGCTCCTGCTCCAATCCCCTCTCGATCAATTTCGCGTCCACCAACTCCCGGATGAGGGGGGAGGTCACCATGGAGATGGTCGAAGAGGCAATAAGTTCCTCTACCTCACGGCTTATCTCTTGGGCAGTAACCACATCCACCTCCGTCTCCTTTATCAAGGCATCGACGATCCTCTGGCGATCCCAACCCGAAAACTGTTCATCCGAGGTGCGGACAAAAAGCGCCATATCCGTGGTCTCGTTATCCCTCCTCAACGCCGTACCCTCCTCGATCTTCTCCATAGCTCCTCCCATGGCATCTCTTTCTCTATATATTGTACTGTTTTTTGAAAATACTACAATATATAGGGTTTGTCAAGGGAAAAATGCAAAAAAAATTACTCCACGCTTTCCAGAAGTTGGGGCAATATCTCCCCCGATTTTCCGAGGATCGATTCATCTACCCATCCGGAAATCGGCGTTGGCTCCACATTGATCTCCACAATGAAGGCCCCTCCATTCCGGGCTATGGCCGGAAATGAGGCCACCGGTTGGACGACGGCGGATGTTCCAACCACCATCAGGCATTCGCATTCCCTTAAGGCCATGTGGGAATCGGCCAGGTCTTTCTCCGAAAGGGATTCCCCAAACCAGACCACGTCGGGACGGAGAAGAGCCCCGCACTCGCACCGGGGGGGAATCTCCTTCAAGGGAACCTCGTTATTGGGGAAAACCTTTCCCTCACCCATGCACCTAACCCTCCAGAGATTCCCGTGGATTTCGATGAGTTTCCTGTTTCCGGCCCTTCTGTGGAGCCCATCCACATTTTCGTAATCAGGAGAAACTCCTCAAAGAGGCGCTCCATCGCGGCAATGGCCATGTGGCCCGCATTGGGTTCCTTTCCGGAAATCAATTGCCTCCTCCAATCATACCACTCCCAGGCCAGTCGGGGATCCCTCTGAAAGGCCTGGGGCGTGGCCAGATCCTCCGCACGATATCGCCTCCATAGTCCATCCGACCCCCGAAAAGTGGGAACCCCGCTTTCGGCCGAGATCCCGGCCCCGGTTATCACCACGAGCCTTCTCGCCCCCCTGAACCTTTCGATAATCTTATGGGAAAATATCATCGTCCGCCTCCTCAGGGAATCCACTGCGGTTACGAATGCCGGAGCTAGCCTCCCCTCACTCCTTTCCCATGGGGATAATGTGTATGGGGGCCTCCAAAAACCTCCTAATCATCCCTATCAGCCCCTTCTCCATTGATTTTAGGGGAATGTGTTTCACCCGTGGATTGGAAAAATTACCCTTCACTTCAACGTAGTAGGCGATAATCGACTTATCCTCACCCGCGAGAATCCTCCCGACCACGGGCACGCTGCTCACAATCGTGTCGACGGTCCCCAGGGGACGGAGGCCCACGGTTAAATCGAGGGCCTCACGGACGATGTCCGCCTCCCCGATGATGGTGATCTTCATGGCATCGCTGTCCACCAGGAGGTTGTTCGTCCTGGCGATCCCCTTGGCGATCCCAATCTCCCCCGTGATCGTATTGTAGGGAAGGCCTTCGCCGGTCAGCCCCGGAAGTTTCCCCTTGAATAGTTGGAGGACGTTGAGTAACGAGAAGACCTTGGAGAGGAGGCGAAAACGTCGAATCCTCCCCTTTTCCATCCCAACCCTGAGCTTCCCCTCAAGGGACCGCCTCAATTCCTTCCCATTACTACCCCTTCCCATAAGGTTTCCCCATAGGTTGAAGATCCCGGTAATCCAGACCCGCTCCTCCAAGCCAAGATCCTTGAAGAAGCGACCGGCATCCACGTGGCTCAATTTTGGCTTCAATGCAAAGGCCACTTCACCTTTTTTGGCCAGATCTACCCAGGCCGTCAGGTCTACTGTCCCCCCCTTTACCTCGCAATGGAACCTCTCCAGGTTAAGCCTGCCCTCGGCTAGGGTGATACCGGCGGTAAGGTTTGAAAAGTCCGTATAGCGCCATTTCCCCTCCTCTACTCGAAGAGTGATCCCTCCAGACTGGGGGAGGCCGATCCCGCCTCTCCAGATCCATTCCCCTTCCCCCCCTTTTTTGGGTCTAAAATCCCCTATGTCCAGGTTTGGGGCACGGATACGCAGGTTGATTTTTGACCGTTCCCAGGTGAGGTAGTCCCGGACCGATCCCTCAATTTTCAGATGCGACCCCTTTAATCGGGCCTCCATCTTTGAAAGCCGAACCATCTTTGGGGTAAAATGGACCTCCCCATTGAGAAAACGGACCGGGGAGACCATTCTATGGTGTCGAAAAATTGCTTCTCCTAGGCTAACCCTTCCCTTATAACGTATCCCCTTGAACCCATTTCCCCTTCCCTTGAGATCGAGGGTCAACTTAGCCCCTCCCGATATACCCGAGAATGATTTCATGGCCCTGGAGATCCGCGGGAAAAGGTCTGGAAGGATGCGGGAAAACAATTCCCTCAAATCCAACTTCCCCCTCAGGGTAAGGTTTAGCCGCTGCCCGCCTCGTTTCCCAAACCAGGGGTTTCCCATCTGTCCCTTTCCCCAAAAGGCCGAGTTCCCCACCTTCCCCCTGAGATCGATAAGACGGACCCGATTTTTCGAGAAAACGACTTTACCCGAAACCCCCGTGACCGGATCGCGG
Organism: Pseudomonadota bacterium; assembly: GCA_030608745.1. Taxonomy (GTDB): domain Bacteria; phylum Desulfobacterota; class BSN033; order WVXP01. The sequence continues at coordinate 3,198 of JAUWDQ010000195.1, forward strand.
ACCCTCTTAATGGAGAGACCAGCTCCTTTAAGAACCAGATGGCCATTGTAGCTCAGCTTGGATGGATCCGAAAGTTTCCCCGCCACCCTGAGTTGGAGGTTTCCCATTCCGGACATATCCCGTATCGGAATCCCCTTCTTTAGGGATGCCCCCGGCTTGGCCATGTCCATAATCCCGTCCAGATCGATCTCTCCGTCGAGGGAGAGATTCAATTGGGGAGAGGAATAGATTCGGGAAATAGTCACATCAGCGGCATTGAACCTCGACTTCCCATAAGATCCTTTCAAATCCTGGAACCTCAGGAGCCCCTCCTCCAAAATCATCCATCCAGAGATGTTTTCAATGGGATTGAGAGCCTTGGCGAAGGGAAAGGCAACGCCATCCAATCGCATCTTCCCGTAGATGAGAGCCGCCTTCTTCGGATCTTTTAGCATGGGGAAGTCCTCGATAAGCCCTTTAATTCTGAGGGATACGATCCTCCCCTTTCCCTTACGGGTAACCTTCCCCAAGAATTTCGCGAAGCCGGGGGAAATGATCCTCAGGGGAAGATATTTCTTGACCTCATTGTACCGAAAAGAACCCGTGGTGGCGAAGGCCTCTATCCGTCTTTTAGGAGATCTGATCTCATGAATAGTACACCTCCCCCTTATTTCAATCTCGGGGAGCCTGAAAGAGACGTCCGAGATGATCAAGCTCCTCCGATTCAGCCTGACATCGTAATCGACGACAAACTTCTTGGGTTTCAAGACCGTATTGAAGACGTGTGGATAGTTGAATGCCACATCCTTTACCTTGATCTGCCCCCGGGATCGAAAGAGCCCCGAGAAATTCCCCTCGTAATGTGCATGAATATCCAGAAATCCCTCGATCCCCTCCACGGGGATGTGGGGCCCAGAGTAAGGCCGGAAGGGAAAGACATTCACATTTTTCGCCCGCACCTCTGCGGCTATTCGTATTTTGGACCACTCGATGGGATCCGGAAGGGGATGAAGCTTTCCGATAATCGAAATGCGACCATCCGGTCCTTTGGAATTGGGTTGCCTTGCCTGGACACGAAAGGCGATGGGGGCATCCATGGATATTGACGTGAGCTCAATGTAGAGGTTCTCTACCCCTACGATAATGGGCCCAGATCCTACGAAGTCGTCTTCGAAATGGATACTCCCTTTGCGGATCTTAATCTCCCCACCGGTAAAGGAGGATAAAAGGTGCTGGATATAGGGATATCCCTTTTCGCCCCTGAGAATCGACTCCTTCCCCTTGCCTGAAAAATTGAAATTACCCTCCCGGCTTCTCCGGAGGTGGATGGAGGGCTTTTCTATGATGAGCGACTTCCACCTCAACTGCTTCTTTAAAAGGGGAAGTGCTTTCATCTGGAGGATTAAATTCCTGGCCCGGATAAAATCGGATTTCCCATCCCGATCCTTGATGACGAGATCTTGAAACTCGATCCCGATTCCACCCAGGAAGCGCAAGCTGGCCCTACTGATTTGCACATCCCTGTCCATAGCGGCTCTTAGCCGAGACTCGATAAGCCCCCTGTAGCGTTGGGGGAGCGCAATCGATCTCAAGAGAAGGATTGATCCGGCAAATAAGCCGATGAGGAGCCCGGCAATGATCCAAAACAGGACTCTTCTCCTTACTCTCTTCACCTTTACCCTCCCCATCGGGATCAAACGGCCCTCGCCAGGGTGAAGACGTCGACTCCCACTGCCCCTGCCTTCAATAATTCCCCGGCGCATTCATTGACCGTCGACCCGGTGGTCATCA
>JAUWDQ010000184.1 GCA_030608745.1 Pseudomonadota bacterium
GGTGTGTCGATAATATGGATATAGTTGTCCTTCCATGGACATGTGGTTACCGCTGAGGTAATGGTAATCCCCCTCTGCTGCTCCTGAAGCATCCAGTCCATCACCGTGTTCCCATCATGGACTTCTCCCATGCGATGAGTCCGTCCTGTGTAATAGAGGATCCTCTCGGTGAGGGTGGTCTTACCCGCATCGATGTGGGCCATGAATCCGATATTCCGGGTCCGCGACAGCCTTTTTTTCCCCGCTTTTCCCTTTATCCGTTGTTCCACCATGGCAGCTCATGAATATTTTAAAAGCTCATAATTTCATATTTGCGCAATATTAGAGGCTTTTTCGGAAAAAGTCAAGGTAAGGGCTGGCTTTCCCTTTGCTGCTGGCCCTCGAAGAGTACCCCATATCTCTAGCACATTGTGCTGAGGTACAACAGTTTTTCTCCAGAAATTGAGGGACCTTAGATAAATTTTCCTTGACATGTGCGGAAAAGATATGATAAAAATAAACGGTCTAGTACGGTGGTCAAGGAATGGGAAGGGAGTTTGGATTCTTTTATCTTTATTTTCATTGCGGGCACCCGTGACCAAGGATCCCGAGAATAGAGGAGAAAGGCCATGGGTGCTATGCCCCATTGCCTTTTTGTTTTATATGAACCATGGGGAGAATCTCCATGGTTTTTTTATTGGTTTGGTTTTGGAATTGAGACGAGGAGAGAAGAAATGGCGGTTTCGAGAAAGATCCAAAAGGCGCTGGAAGGCGCCTCTTGGATAAGGAAGATGTTCGAGGAGGGGGATAGGCTAAAACAGATGTATGGTCCCAGAAAGGTCTTCGACTTCAGCCTGGGAAATCCCATCGCTGAACCCCCGGAGGAATTCTTCGAGGAATTGAAGAGAGTTTCTCATAATCCCATTCCGGGGATGTGTCGATACATGTCCAACAGCGGCTACGAGGAGACCAGAAGGAGCATAGCCAGCATGCTATCCGAGGAGACGAGCCTCTCATTTACGGGGGAGCAGATCATCATGAGCACCGGTGCTGCCGGCGGGCTCAACATCGCATTAAAATCCATTCTTGATCCCGGCGACGAGGTAATCACCCCATCCCCCTACTTCGTCGAATACCGGTTCTACGTGGACAATCATGGGGGAGTCCTAAAGCTGGTGGAAACCCGGAACGACTTTTCCCTTGACCTGGAGGCCATTGAGGCGGCTATTGGCAAAATGACCAAGGCCATTCTCGTCAATTCCCCTCATAATCCGACGGGAGTGGTTTACAGCGAGGAATCCCTTATCCAATTGGGGGAGATTTTGGCCAGGAAGAGCGAGCAATATGGGAAGCCCATCTGCCTCCTTTGTGATGAGCCTTATAAGAAGATCGTTTACGATGATTTAGAAATTCCCGATGTCTTCTCCGTTTACGATCACTGTATCGCCATCAATTCCTACTCCAAGGATCTCTCCATTCCAGGGGAGCGAATCGGATACGTGGCCATCAGTCCCCTGGCCGAGGGGAAGGAGAAGTTAGCTGATGCTATGGCCTTCAGCAATCGGACCTTGGGATTCGTCAACGCCCCTGCACTGATGCAACGTTTGGTTGGGAAATTAATGCACGTATCGGTGGACATTTCAGAATATCAGGAGAAACGGGACCTCCTCTACAACGCCCTCGCAGATTTCGGATATTCCATGGTCAAGCCAATGGGTGCATTCTACCTCTTCCCCCGGTGTCCCATTGACGATGATGTCGCCTTCGTCAGGGCGCTGCAGGCCAAAAACATCCTCACAGTACCCGGAAGGGGTTTCGGAAAACCGGGCCATATCAGAATCGCTTACTGCGTGGAGAGATGGGTAATCGAAAATTCGCTCGATGGATTCAGGGAATTGGCAATCGAGTATGGCAAAAGATGATTCTATCCATGAATCTGCCCCCAATGCGCCCGGCGGTTCGAAACCCGCATTGACAATGGTTATGGATTGTTTTAAGCTTTTAAAAATGCCGGAGAAAGGGCCTCTTTATGGCCATAGCCGCTGTCATTCCCGCCCGTTACCATTCCAGCCGATTTCCGGGTAAGCCCCTTGCTGATATCTGTGGCAAGCCCATGGTTCAACACGTTTACGAGAGGGCGAAGGAGGCTACATTGGTGGGCGAGACTATTGTGGCGACGGAAGACGCCCGGATCGCCGACGTCGTGCGAAAATTCGGTGGGAAAGTCGTGATGACCTCACCGGGCCACCGGACGGGAACGGAGCGGGTAGCCGAAGTAGCTGGAGGGATAGAGGCTGAAATCATCGCAAATATCCAGGGGGACGAACCGTTAATCTGCGGTGAGATCATCGATGAAGCCATAAGACCCTTGATATCGGATGAGTCCATCCATATCTCCACCCTTAAAAGCCCCATTACCCGTGTTAGTGATTGGTTCAATCCCAACGTGGTCAAAGTGGTAACGGATCGGGAAGGATTTGCCCTCTATTTCTCCAGATCTCCCATTCCCTTCTCTCACCATAAACCTGAGTGGGATGGCCGGTTCATCTTCCCAGAACAGGAATATGAAGATGGCTCTCTTCCCTCGGGTCCCCTTTACAGGCATATTGGCCTCTATGTTTATAGGCGGTCCCTCCTTTTATCCATAAGTCAGATGGAGCCGACCCCATTGGAGACTACCGAGGGATTGGAACAGCTTCGGCTCTTGGAAAATGGATGGCGGATGAAGGTAGTTCCTATCGATTACCATCCCATAGGCGTGGATACCCCGGAAGACCTTAGGGAGGTGAGGGAAATGCTGGCTAGAGAGGATTTTCCTTGATATTCTGTAAATTTTCTGATATATTATCAAATAGTTATGAAACTGAAACTGCTCAAAAGCCCACGGAGAGCCAAACTTGTTCCTTTTCTCGTTTTCTTTCTCACCGCTTGTTCCCTCCTTCCTTGGTTGAAAAGCGAAAATCGATCCTATAGAAAAATGAAGGAGAAAGCCCTGGCTGACCAAGAAGTGGTCATCATTGATGGAGAGGAATATGTAAAGATAGTTGATGGCGAAAGGGAAGGAAATCTTAGGGGAGGGCGATACCGATATATTCCCGTCGATGAATATCTTTCGAAACGAGACGGATTTTCGGGTCCCCAAGGGCAAGAGGCAGTGGGGGAGGAATCAGTCCTGCTGCCCGAGAAGGAGACCATAACCAAATCTTACGAGATGCCCAAAACTACTTCGAGGGAAAGGACCGAGACGACCGCTTCTTCTTCCGTCGAGCTGAGGAGGAAGATCATTATTACTCCTTTCGAGGACCAAGAACCCGATGGTAATTGGGGAGAAATGGTGGCGGACCGATTACGCGAATCCCTGGAAAGTCGAACAGATAGGATACTCTGTTTGGATGATGAGGTCATCTTGGATTATCTCAACACGAGGGGAATTAAATCCATTCGATTGGATGATCCCATGGTTTTGAGGGTAGCCAATACCGTTTTCGGAGCCCATGTCCTTCTTTACGGAGCCCTTTCTGGACCGTATGTTGCGGCCTCCACGAGCAAGGGGGGTGACGGGGAGGATACGGCCTTGGCCATTGTTCGAATCCAAGTAAAACTCGTTGAAGCTGCCACGGGCCGAGTGATGAAGGCTTTTGAGGAAAGAAACCCCATTTTTGCAACGGAGGAGAAGGGGGGAATTCTCTCGAGACAAGACGAAGCTTAAGGCCATCCAGTTGGCCATAGAAGAACTGACGGGTAACATTATCACTGAGATAAACCACATGGGGTGGTACACACGAATTGCTAAAATCGATGGGAACAGGATTTATCTCAATGCAGGGCGACTCACCGGGTTGAAAGTCGGGGACCTCATGGATGTCTATGGGCCGGGAGGAGGTAAAATAGAGCAGATAGTTGAGATTCCCAAGGATCCCTTTGGAGGCCACCGGAAGGGACAGGTCAAGGTTTCTCAACTTTTTGGGACCGATGCGGCGATGGCTCGCATTACCAATGGGGGGAATTTTGCCCTCAGCGACGTTGTGAGGCCATCCACCTATTAGATGGGAATAGATAGGAGATCATAGCAAAAGGAGGGTAAAAGCCAAGGGAAAGATCATAATCACCAAAGGGAGTTTAGAAGATGTTTGATATCGGGGATAAGGCCGTTTATCCGGGTCACGGGGTTGGAGTAATCGAGGCTATCGAGAGCAAGGCGATATCTGGGAGGGAGCAATTATTCTTTATCCTAAGGATATTTGATAATGGAATGACTATTATGATCCCCACGGGGAACGTGGATGTCGTTGGACTGAGGGGGGTCATCCCATCCATGGAAATACCAAGGGTATTTCAAATCCTGAAAAAGAGGCGGATTTCCCTGGACACCCAGACGTGGAATCGGAGGTATCGGGAGTACATGGTTAAAATCAACACGGGTTCCATTTTTTCCATCGCTGAGGTTTTGCGCGACCTTCAGGTACTCAAGATGGAAAAGGACCTCTCCTTTGGGGAGCGAAAGATCCTAGACACGGCCGAAAATCTCCTGGTTAAGGAGCTCGCTGTAGCAAGGGATGTTGAGGAATCAGAAATGCTCATGGAAATAAGAAAGATCTTCGAACCATGAATGGTTCCGATTCGAAGGTTGAAGAATGGAATATTAATTTATTCTCCTCTGTTTCTCTCCCTCAACCCCTCCGATAACCGAATCCCCGATTGCATGGCTTCGCCTTAAGGCGGCGAAAGAGGCCCCTCCCCTTCCATGGGGCGGGAAGGGCCTGAAAATCTATCGAATCCATTTTACGCACGGGAGGTCACGAATGGGTACTATGATATTACGCTTTTTTCTTATCCTCATTTGCTCCATTGGCGGGTTCTTCATTGCGGGGGAGCTCTTCGGGACAAAGTGGGCTTTCCTATGGGGCTGGTTACGCAGGCAAATCGACTCTAATCAAGCTCCTCACCGATGGAGTGCAGAAATTAGAAACTAACTACAAGCCAACACCAGGAATGAGCTGTGGGACAATCACAATTGATGCCAGTACAAAGGTTTCACTTGTCGAGATGGGTGGACAAGCTCATTTTGAATTTCTCTGGCCTGATTTTTTGAGGGGTAGTACAATGGTTGTTGTAGTCACTGAGAGTAATCCAAAAGCTGTTCTTAAGACTCGCCAACTTCTTGAGAAGTACAAGGACAATTTACACGGGGTTAAAGTAATAGCAATTGCAAACAAACAAGACATGCCAGGTTCAATGCGCCCAGAGTCAGTACAGGATCTGCTGGGTGTTCCAACTTATGGAATGGTTGCAATTAATCCTAAAGAACGTTTGAATGGCTACAAGCTTATTGTTAACGGACTGCGAGATATGGTCCAAATAGCTGCATAATCCTAGTTAACAGCACTAGTTCATTGTATTAGAGGTGTTTCTAGCTTCATCCTTAGGACAATGCTTTTATGC
>JAUWDQ010000267.1 GCA_030608745.1 Pseudomonadota bacterium
CCAGACATCCTGATGGTGGACGGCTGCGGCATCAACCACCCCAGAGGCGCCGGACTTGCCACCCACATTGAGGGCGGGGCTCACTCATAACCTGAGTGGTTTTATAGCGGCCCACACCGTTCTAATATACGGCAGAGAACCGTAGTCCGTGGGCCGTGGATCGTGTCCGTGAACCGTGTCCGTGGTTCGTGATTCGTAGCATGAATCCCCATTTATGGATACGGACCACGAAAAGCCAAAAAAGTATTGACATCAAATACCTTTTCGTCTATACGGTAGAAAATACTCATGATTTACGCATTCACCAACACCAAACTTAGGCAACATTCTTCCACGAAACTGGCCAAGATTTTTATCTGCCCGTACCCCGGCCACGGACCCCCGACATGGATCACGGCCCCCGGACACGGACACGAACCACGGACACGGTCCCCGGACACGCTTAATGGAGGAATTCAATGGCCGGTCTGAAAATATTGGAAGGGAAGTACATCGCCACCATGGACCTCTATCCCCAGGAGTCCAGGGAATTCAACCGGGTATATCCATTCTACGAACATTTGAGGCAACGCCGGTTTACCACGACCCGGTGTAAAGGCTGCGACCACGAAGCCTTCCCCCCCCGGGTCATCTGTCCCAACTGCCTCTCGGAGGATTTGGAATGGATCGACCTACCCACTACGGGGAGGGTAGAGGTGGTAACGGAGGAAGAGGTCGGTGTTCCCCTGGGATTCGAAAGCCCCTTGATCCACGCCCTTATCGACCTGGGGGGAAAATTGAAGCTCTTCTCCAGGATCGTCCACTGCCAGGTGGGACACCTCAAGGAAGGGGATGAAGTCAAGCTCTATGTCTTTCCCGTTGATCCCGTCCCCATCCAAATGGGGAAGGAAACGGTCCTGAAGGACCGCGTCTACTACGCCTTCGAACCGGTGAAAAAGGGAAAAAGTGAAAATCAGGTAAACTGAGAGTGAGGTATTCCTTCGATTGAATAAAAGGGAGATTATCGATACCTCATTTTCCTCCTAATCTCTTCTCGATGCAGCATAATTGACTCATTATTGGGGTCAAGTTCCACTGCCCGCTCAATCGCTCCTTCAGCCTCCCTATACATGCCACGTTTGAAATACAGCCAGGCCAGAAGGTCAAAGGTTTGGGCCGTGGGTCTTAACTCAGCCGCTTTTTGCGCCAATTCCAGCGCTTTATCGATATCGATTCCCCGTTCCACGAGGATTCTTGCAAGATCGATGTGAGCCGGGACGAAATCCGGATGGCCTTTGATTACTTCTTCATAAGTTCTCATTGCATCTCCGTACCGATTCATTACGACATATAAGCGGCCCAGATAGTACCGAGCCCACTGGTTCTCGGGATCAATCGAAAGTGCCCGTTGAAAAGCTCCCAAGGCATCGTGCACGTTGCCTTGGATGAGATATATCTTGCCCAGGTTGCTGTAGCCTAGAGGATAGTGGGGATCGATTTTCACCGAATTTATAAATGCCTTTATCGCCTCATCGTATCTGCCAGCCCGTGCATAGAGCCCTCCAAGGTTGTTATGAGCCGCCTTAAAGCACGGGTTATTCTCAATGGCCTTTTCGTAGGCACATATCGCCTTATGGATGTCTCCTTGCATGTCATAGAGCCTACCCAGGTTCTGATAGGCCTTTCCATTGTGGGGATTCAATTCCAAGGCGCGTCTATATTCTTCCTCCGCCCTTTTCCACATTTTCATTTCCGAATAGATAACGCCGAGATTGAAATAGGCCAGAGAGAAATTGGGCTGTATCTCGATACATTTTTGATAGTATTTCTCCGCACTTTCAAGTTTCCCCTGCTTTGAGCAGCACAGACCCGCTCCAAAGAGGCCTTTCACATAGGTAGGTTTTCTTCTGAGAATCTCCTCATAAAGGGGTAAAGCCCTGCCGTACATTTTTTTGTTGAAGTAGTAGTCCGCATCGGAGATCACCGGATCGCCATAAATAGAATCAACGGCCCGCGAGAGAGCAAACTCCGTTCTTGCCGCATTCGAATTACCCAAATGGCTGTATATGAGACCAAGCCCGTAGTGAAGAGAGGCCTCATCCGGGCTTAGTTCTAAAGCCTTCTGAAACTCTTCGATCGCCTCTCGATACATCCCTTTTGATCGATAAACGAGGCCCAATTCCCGGTGTCTCCTCACCCTTGCCGCCTTCTGATCGTTCCCTTCAGGGTCCCTCAGGATCTCTTTCAATTCGTCGCCAAGGAACCGATATTCCAATGCCAGGTATCCCCCCCTTACCGAGTAGCAAAGGGACACCACATCAGTTCTCATCGCCTTTTTCTTTAGAGTTTCGACGAACTCTCCAGGCCAGATCGCGGGAACCTCGATCTTCTTTTCAAGATCAGGTGGATCAAAATAATCCACGTCGATATCTAGGACAACGGCCTCCTCCTCGAAACGAGGCAAATCAGACAATTTACATATGGTCAACGGAATACCGTATACCCTCCCCTTAATGACCCCTTTTCCCAACCGGAATGAGCGGAGATCATCTATGTAAAGCTTCGCCAACGTCTCTACCACGTGATTCTTCATTCTATCTAAAACCGATTCTCCAGACAGTAATGAATCCGGCGGAACCCAGTAGAGTTCTCCTACCATCCCCTCCTTAATAGCGGGATAGAGGTAGTTCATGATCCTGAGTGGTTTCAAGGCCCTTTCTTCCGGATGAAGGGGGTTCAGCTGTAACTGTTTTAGTTGCTCCGCCGTTTTCGAGTCGAAAATTCGCCTGAGGTCGGAATCGGAAACCCATTCTAAATCGATATGGCTATCGATGTGAACGATCGTCCGGTGCTTAACCTTTTCGCGTCTCCAGGCGATAAAGGCATCCGAATTATCCTCTGTCAAAAGGGCATCAACCGTTTCGGTACCGATGAGTCTGCCCCGTATCGGATCTGAGGCCAAGCTAAGGGAATGAGTAGCCGCAAAACAGACCACGCCCATGTACAATAGGCAATTTCTCCATAATCTCACCCTATATCCCCCTTCCTCATCACCTCGATGCTCCCAATGTCCAATGGACTGGCATGGAGAAGAAACTGAAAACTTTTCCATTGACAAAAGTATGTTACTGATGTATCTATGCCTACCACAGGCATTGCAGTTAGTCAAAGGCCAAAAACAAAATGAACCATTTTTCAAATCCCAAGGCCAGAGCAAAAAAAGGGAGGTTAAAAAAGAAGATTGGCATCATCTTCTTGCTTTTCTCCTTAGTTTCCCCCTCCCTTTCCCTCGCTTCATTATCCGCACAGGGACCCCTGCGAGTGGCCATCCTTCCCTTTCAGATCCATAGCGCTGAGAATTTAGGGTACCTCAAGGAGGGGGTATACGACATCATATCATCCCG
>JAUWDQ010000112.1 GCA_030608745.1 Pseudomonadota bacterium
TATTCTTCAGACCCGATGGGTGTAAAATAGGTATAGTTTACCCGGAAAACAAAAAAAGCAGTCAGATGAATCAACCTAACTACTTGAAATCACTGGTGCGCCCAGGGTGATTCGAACACCCGACCTACGGATTCGTAGTCCGTTGCTCTATCCAGCTGAGCTATGGGCGCAAACAGGAGAGGCTTTACCCTTTATGGTAACGCGTGTCATAGGGTGCGTCAAGCGACAATGGCGGAGAGAGAGGGATTCGAACCCTCGAATCCGGTTTCCCGGATTACTCGCTTAGCAGGCGAGCGCCTTCAGCCAACTCGGCCATCTCTCCGTCGGCTAATCGTTTCAATAATATCATACTTTTCAACTATATGGGACGAAAAACTCAGCCCTCTAACTCGGGGGTGGGAGTTTTGGCGGAGGGAGAGGGATTCGAACCCCCGTCTCCTTTCGGAGAAGCGGTTTTCAAGACCGCCGCCTTCATCCACTCGGCCATCCCTCCTATCATTCCCCTAGCCTCTCAATCCCACCCATATGGCCCTTCAAGGCATCGGGGATGAGAACCGTTCCATCGGACTGCTGGAAGTTTTCGATAACGGCAATAATCATCCTTCCGATCGCGTAGGCAGTCCCATTTAAGGTGTGGACGAATCTGAGCTTTGTCCCACCGGATCCTTGGCCGCGGGCACGATATCGAACGTTGAGCCTCCTTGCTTGAAAATCCGTACAGTTCGAACAGGAATGGGTTTCCCGATATTCTCCCATACCGGGCATCCAGCACTCGATATCCCGTTTATTGGCCGCTGGATCCCCCAGGTCGCCGCTACACATTTGGACGACCCGGTAGGGAATTCCCAGCACACGGACCAATTTCTCCTCCATTTCCAGGATAAAATCGTGTTCATCCCGGGATTTCTCCGGTTCGCAAAAGGAAAACATTTCAACCTTATCGAATTGATGAACCCTCAGAATTCCCTTTGTATCCTTGCCGTAGGAACCCGCTTCCCTCCTGAAACACGTGGAAAAGCCCACATACCGCCTTGGCAGATCCCCCTGATCCAAGATCTCATCCATATGCATCGCCCCGAGGGACTGCTCAGATGTCCCAACGAGGTAAAGATCGTCTTTCTCCACCCGGTATACCTCATTACCCCCCCTCGTTAAATATCCCATGCCATCCATCGCCTTATAATTGAGCATCACGGGTGGGATAACCGGAATAAATCCCTCCTTTGTAAGAGTATCTATGGCCAATCGAACCAATGCAAACTCCAAAAGAACTGAAGCCCCTTTAAGATAGCCGAACCTCGACCCGGAGACCTTTGCCGCCCTTTTCGTGTCGATGATATCCAAGCCTTCCGCGATCTTCATATAATCCATGGGGGTAAAATCGTATGTCGGCCTTTGCCCAACCTCCCGAATAACCACATTCTCCGTTTCATCCCTCCCCTCGGGAACTTCGGGAAGGGGAAGATTCGGAACTATCCCCATAAGGGTATGGAATTCATCCTCAATGGGCCTCAATTGCTTCTCGGCATCCTTCAATTTCGTCTTCAGGCTTCTCACCCTATCGATCCCCACGTGCCGACCCGCTTGTTCCTCTTTCTGATGGATCTCCCTGCTCATCTTCTTTTGTTGGGACCTTAATCCCTCTACCTCCATGAGGACCTTTCGGCGCCCCTCATCGACCTCCAGCAAGCGATCAAGATCGAAATCCACCCCCTTCTTACGGTATCCTTCCCTCACCTCATCGGGATGTTCCCGGATAAACTTGATGTCTAACATAAGCGCTATCCCAATGCCCTTTCAAAAAAGTTAAAAAATACTATCACTTAAGGTCCTTCCCGTCAATATCCTTCCTGTTGAAACTTGCTGAGTTTCTGGGAGAAAACCGGTGTCCCTTCGCGTAATCTGAGGGACAAGGTTCATCTATGAGGAAAAATCTAAAACACACTTTTCCCTTACCCTGTCTACCCAATCCTCCTGCCTCTTACCTCTACCCCCATCCCTGCTTCCTTCCGACCGCAGCACAGCAGCACTGCAAGACCGCATAACCGCAACACCCAAATCGGTCAATGTATCAATTGGGCCTTCTCAAATGACCTCCTCAAGAACTGTCCCGTATAAGAGGCCGGGATGTTGATTATTTCCTCCGGGGCCCCTTGCCCGATTACCTCTCCTCCTTGCCTACCACCCTCAGGGCCGAGATCGATGATGTAATCGGCCGATTTGATCACCTCCATGTTATGCTCGATGACGATTACCGTATTTCCGGAATCGGCCAAACGATTGAGGACATCCAAAAGCCTCTGAATGTCGGCAAAATGGAGGCCCGTTGTTGGTTCGTCCAAAAAATAAACGGTTTTACCGGTGCTCTTCTTACTCAATTCCTTTGTCAACTTAATCCTCTGCGCCTCCCCTCCCGAAAGGGTCGTGGCAGATTGCCCGAGCTTTATGTATCCAAGCCCCACATCACAGAGGGTTTGGAGCTTCCTCTTAATAGTGGGTATGTTTTCGAAAAACTCGTAAGCTTGATCGACCGTCATGTCCAGCACATCTGCGATAGTCTCTCCCCTATATTGGATTTCCAGAGTCTCCCTATTATATCGCTTCCCCCCGCAAACCTCGCACGTTACGTAAACGTCTGGAAGGAAATGCATCTCGATTTTAATAATCCCATCACCCTTACACGACTCGCACCTGCCTCCCGCTACATTAAAACTGAACCGCCCCGGTTTGTACCCCTTCATTCTCGATGCGGGTAGTTGGGCAAAGAGGATTCGAATGAAGGTAAATACCCCGGTATACGTGGCCGGATTGGATCGAGGAGTTCTCCCAATGGGCATCTGGTCGATATTGACCACTTTATCCACATATTCCAATCCCTCTATCCCTTCCAGTGAACCGGCCTTTTCCCTTGAATGATAAAGCTTCTGAGCTAAAGTTCTGAACAAGGTATCGATTATGAGGGTGCTTTTCCCCGACCCAGAAACCCCCGTTACACAGGTAAATAGTCCAATGGGAATTCTCACCTCGATATTCTTAAGGTTATTCGCCCTTGCCCCTTTCATGACGAGGAACTTCCCATCATCCGCATTTCGGCGCCTTTTGGGAATGGGAATTGAAAGGTCTCCGGATAGGTATCTCCCCGTGATCGATTCCCGAGAATTGAACATATCCCGTGGTGCCCCGGAAAAGATTACCTCGCCCCCATGCATACCCGCTCCCGGGCCCATGTCGATGACATAATCTGCTCGCCGGATTGTTTCTTCATCGTGTTCAACCACGATAACCGTGTTTCCCTTGTCTCGCAGTCCTTTGAGGGTGTTTAACAGTCGGATATTATCCCTTTGATGCGAGCCAATACTTGGCTCATCCAAGATGTACAACACCCCCACCAAATTGGAGCCAATCTGTGTGGCTAACCGAATCCTCTGGGCCTCACCCCCTGATAGGGTCGTCACCGTCCGGTCAAGGGAAAGGTAATCCAACCCCACATCGACCATGAACCTCAACCTTTCGGTGATTTCCTTGAGAATTCCCCTGGCAATCTTCCTATCCCTTGTGTTGAGTGTAATGCTCTCAAAGTACTGGAGGAGATCCCTAACGGAAAGTTTGACGATATCAGCCAACGACATTCCGTCGATCTTGATAAAGAGGGCTTCCTTGCGCAGCCTCGCTCCCCCGCACGCGGAGCAGGGAAAATAACTCATGTACCTCTCCATCTCCTCTCGATATTCCTCCCGTTCGACCTCTTGGTACTTCCTCTCCAGTTCGGGGATCATCCCTTCTATCCCATCCTCTCCATGGAGAAAACTCCTCTGAACCTCTTTCGGTAGATCTTTAAATGGGGTATGCAAATCGATCCCCTTAACTCTGGCCATGTGGTGTAAAGACGCAGGGATCTTTTTTCTCCACGGTAAAATCGCACCCTCCAAGACCGATACATTTTTGTCGGGAACGACCAGGTCTGGGTCGAAATGCATCTTTGTCCCCAGTCCACTACAGACTGGACATGCTCCATATGGGCTATTAAAGGAAAACATCCTGGGGGTAATCTCGGGATAGCTGGTTCCACAATCGATACAGGCAAACCGCTGACTGAAGATGACTTCTTCCGAATCCCCAATGATTACCTTGATAATTCCATCCGCTAATGTGGCCGCCAACTCCAAGGAATCCGTCAACCTCGATTGAATCCCATCCTTTATTATCATCCTATCGATAACTACATCGATATCATGCTTTTTGTTCCTGTGCAGATGAATCTCCTCGCTGAGATCCCGTATTTGGCCATCGATCTTGACCCGAACGAATCCATCCCTCCGAAGATTCTCCAATTCTCTCCGATACTCCCCTTTCTTTCCCCTCACAACGGGGGCCAAAAGGGCCACCCGTTCCCCATCGGTAAAGGCCAGGATCTGGTCCGCAATCTGTTGAATGGTCTGTGAAGAGATCTCCTTACCGCACTGGTAACAGAAGGGTTTTCCAATATGGGTGAAGAGGAGCCGGAGGTAATCATAAATTTCCGTCACCGTCCCCACCGTGCTCCGAGGGTTCTTAATAACAGTTCTCTGATCGATGGAAATGGCCGGCGATAATCCTTCTATGAGCTCCACATCGGGTTTTTCCATCTGCTCCAAAAATTGACGGGCATAAGCCGAAAGGGATTCCACGTACCTCCTCTGTCCCTCCGCATAAATGGTATCGAAAGCCAAGGACGACTTCCCCGATCCACTCAGGCCAGTAATTACGGTGAGACGATCCCTCGGAATCTCCACATCGATATTTTTTAGGTTATGGGCTTTTGCGCCCCTGATGATGATTTTTCCCGCTGCCATATCGGCTCAAGCCTCATGGATAGAGTATGCCTAACTATTTAAGACTAATAACAAAAAAAGTTTTTTGAGTAAAGGAAATAAAAACCTTGACAAAAAAGGATGGGTAGGTATAATTCTGGAGTTTATTTTACTAAACTATTTTCTTCTTATACTATCCCTCAGAAGGTACAAACATGAAGATTGGGGAACGCATTAGAAACCTCAGACAATTGAGCTCACTGACCCAGGAAGAATTGGCTGAAAGGGCGGGGTTAACCAAGGGTTTCATCTCCCAAGTCGAACGCGATAAGACATCCATTTCCCTGGACAGCCTCGTACAAATTCTAGATGCCCTTGACGAAAATATCTCCGACTTCTTCCTGGACACCAAGGAAAAGGATATCGTCTACCGAAAGGAGGATAGGGTTGAGATAGAGAAAACAGGGGTGAGCAAGTTCGAGTTGCTCATTCCCGGCTCCACGAACAAGAAAATGGAAGCCGTCATGGTGACATTGAAACCGGGCGAAGGGACCGAAATCGAGGAACCCCATGAAGGGGAGGAAATGGGGTTCATTCTGGGGGGCAGGATAGAAATTCAACTGGGGAAAAAGACCTACAGGGCGAAAAAAGGCGAATGTTTCTATTTTGCTGCGGAAAGAGACCACGCCCTAACCAATGTCGGGTCTCGGGAAGCCGTCTTGCTGTGGATTACCTCTCCACCATATTTTTAGATCTTCTTCAAAACTCATAAGGAAAGGAGGGTAGACCAATGAAATCTCTGGGGCGTCATCTCTTAACGGAATTCTATGGGTGTGATCGTGAAACCCTCAATGATCCGGACCGAATCAAGAAAATCATGGAAGAAGCGGCGATAACGAGCGGAGCATCCATCGTACAGAGTGTATTCCACCTCTTCAACCCCCACGGAATAAGCGGCGTTGTCGTGATCGCGGAATCCCATCTGGCCATCCATACGTGGCCCGAGTATGGCTATTCCGCCGTGGACATTTTCACCTGTGGGGAAGAAGTTGATCCCTGGAGAGCCTATCATTATCTCAAGGAGAAACTCAGGGCGGGTTCTACTTCCACCGTGGAGATATTTCGAGGAGCCATTAGTTCGCATGGTAAGGGGTTAAGGCATAAGCCTGTGGGACCGCAGGAAAGAGAATATTCACCGGAGCTAAGTCCTTCGATTCATAAGTTCGATGACGAACTTATTCACTCAGGACTTAGTGCTGCCCTCGGCCATGAGCGCTCGGGCCGAATGGAGTGAGCAATATCTCTGAAATAATTCGCCAAAATACGTCACCGTAATTGCGAGTCGAAGCACTAAGTCGTGATTTACAAAATTCCCAAAACCTATTTTCTCGTTAGCGGTGTCTCCGAAGGGTATACCCCTTTGAATGCCTTTGATGGAGCTATACTCAACGCCGGTATTGGAAATACGAACCTCATCAAGATCAGTAGTATTATTCCCCCCCATTGTAAGGAGATCCAACCCATCACATTCCCCCAAGGAACCATAGTACCTACAGCCTATGCCTCTATCAGTAGTGATATACCGGGGGAAATTATATCCGCTGCTGTGGCTATCGCCCTTCCAAAAGACGACGAGCAATCGGGATTGATCATGGAATATTCGGCCCGTGGGCGCAGGAAGGAGATAGAACTCATCGCCAAAAATATGGCCTCCGAGGGAATGAAGATACGTCAGCAGGAGACGAAGGAGATCAAGCCCATCTCCGCCGAATATAAGGTTAAGAAAATTGGAGCGGCTTTCGCCGCCGTTATCCTATGGGAATAAAAATGGATTTTTGGTTTACCGAGACGGTGAACGACACTGTCGGCAATACCATAAAGATAAAAAAAAGGATATTCAGTGGCCGCAGTGACTTCCAGAAGATCGAAGTTCTGGATGCCTACCACTACGGCCGAACCCTCATCCTGGAGGGTTCGGTTCAGCTCACGGAAAAGGATGAATTCACGTATCATGAAATGATCTCCCACATCCCTCTTTTCACCCATCCTCACCCCGAGCATGTTCTTGTCATTGGCGGTGGAGACGGCGGAACCATTCGGGAAGTTATGAAACATTCCACCGTTACCCGGGCCAAGCTGGTGGAGATCGATCCATTGGTAATCGAGAAGAGCAAGCAATTCCTCTCCTTCGTGAGCTGTGAAATGGATAATCCCAGGGTGGAAGTCATCATCCAAGACGGTATTCAATATGTCAAACCATATACGGGGATCTTCGATGTCATCCTGATCGATTCGACTGATCCCGTCGGACCGGCTACGGGCCTCTACCAGAAAGAGTTCTTCCAAGATGTCCATAAGGCCTTGAAGGATGATGGAATTATGGTTGCGCAATCGGAATCCCCCTTCTTCGACCAGCAGATCGTCAGGGAATTATACACCACTCTGAAACCCCTTTTCCCCATTCGGAAGATGTACCTGGCCCCAGTCCCATCATACCCCAGTGGCTTATGGAGTTTTGTATTCTGTTCCAAGAAATATGATCCGATTTTGGATAATAGGTGTGAGGACCTGCGGCGCCTCAACCTCAATATGAGGTATTACAACGAAGCCGTCCATCAAGCTGCCTTTGCCATTCCCAATTTCATCCAAGAATTAATCGCATGACCGACTTTCAACAAAACCGGTTCTTATCCGCGGACCTCTCGTACGATGAATGCGAAATATGCATCGTTGGCATTCCTTATGATGGCACCTCTTCTTATCGACCAGGTTCCAGGTTCGCACCAAATGCCGTCCGTAAGGCCTCTTGGGGGATGGAGACATACAGCCCCGATCTTGGCCAAGATCTGCGTGATCTAAAAATATGCGATCTTGGAGATTTGGAGATCCCCTTTGGGAATAAAGAAATGACCTTCACGAAAATCAGTGAGGTGATTCGGAAGATCATCGATGACAGAAAATATCCCGTTCTTCTCGGTGGTGAACACTTGATTACCTTGCCCATCGTCAAAGGATTCCGGAACCGTTTTGGTGATTTGACCGTGATTCAATTCGATGCCCACACCGACCTAAGGAATGAATACCTGGGGGATACCCTTTGCCATAGCACGGTAATGAAGAGGCTTCTCGAGATCATCGGAGCGGGGCAACTCTTTCAGTTCGGTGTCCGCTCCGGTAGCAAAGAGGAGTTCAGCCACGCCAATACTATTGGTAGCCTTTATGAGCTCAGTGAAGATGGCCTCCACAGGGCCCTCAGAAGCATTGGTGACAGCCCCCTTTACATAAGCCTCGATTTAGATGTCCTTGACCCGAGCATCCTCCCAGGAACAGGGAATCCTGAACCAGGAGGAGTCGACTTCAACGAAATGATATTCGCCCTGAAAATCCTTGGAAAAGCCCGGGTAATTGGGTTTGACGTCGTTGAACTTTCGCCCAATCATGACCCATCGGAAGTTTCATCCATTGTAACCTCGAAGCTGGTGCGTGAAATGATCTTGAATTGTTGGGCAAAATAGGGTATGGTAACTAAATTTAATCCAATTTGGGGCAAGTTAAGGCTGACGTCATTGTAAAAAGGCGAAATAACACGCCAAAGAAAAAGATCCAGATGCAAGGCGCGCAAATCCTGAGGAATGAGGCGTACACAGAAGTACGCTGCAGTGATTTACCCTGTTAAATATTTTCTTTGTGTGATGTTACTGTTTTCAAGCAGCTTCTATATCCCGTATCTCTTGATATGGCTGCCTTCAATTTAACAG
>JAUWDQ010000165.1 GCA_030608745.1 Pseudomonadota bacterium
GGAATATTTCCCAAAACAAATTCCCGAAAGCCCTCTTTCTGCTGGAACATGATCTTACTGAGAGGGGTTTCAATGAACGTAGGAGCAATGGCGTTTACTTTGATGTTATATTTGGCCCATTCGATGGCCAAGACCTTGGTAAGGAGATTGACTCCCCCTTTGCTTGAACAATAGGCAGCTCGATAGAGGATCCCCACACTCCCCGCCTGGGAAGAAATATTGATGATCTTTCCCTTTTTCTGTTCGATCATAACCTTTCCCACCGCTTGGGCACAGAAGAAGAGGCCTTTGAGATTGGTGTCAATGATGGTATCCCAAGCCTCTTCTGTCACATTCACTGCCCCTTGAGGAATGTTGATTCCCGCGTTATTGATTAAGATATCGATATGGCCAAACGCCCTTACCGTTTCATTCACCATTGTATGGATTTCCGGGATTTTCCGGACATCCATCTGCTGGACTAAAACCCGGCGTCCGAGTTTTTCAATTTCATCCCCTACCCTTTCCAATTCTGAAGTGGTTCGGCTACAGACAACAAGATCGGCCCCGTATTTGGCTAAAGCCAAGGCGATGTGATAACCCATGCCTCTGCCCGCTCCGGTAACAATGGCCACTTTTCCGGAGAGATCAAATTCCGGGAATATTACATTTTTCGAATCCATGTCACTCCTCCGTCCCATTTCACTCCCTAAAGGTCCTCCAAACCCAATTCCTCTAATTTCCCCGGCGTCGGAATCCCATCTTCAGTCCATTCTCGATAGGCGTAGTAGTGAGAGGCAAATATTTGGAGCATCTCTTGAGGCGAGATTGGTTCCTTTAATTCGATGCTGACCTATTTCTACGCTAACTTCTCAAAAAGGGCGAAAAACTGCATGACCATTATAGGGCTTTTTCGTAAATCCTCTCAATATCTTCAACGGTCATCTCCCTAGGGTTATTTGCCATGAGCCGGGTCACGCTCGCGGCCGCCTTGGCCATCTCTGGGATGGCCTCCCTGGGAATCTTTAGCTCGGTCAAGGATTGGGGGATTTTCAAATCCCTATAGATGGCCTTCACGGTTTTTGGCGCACGGTAGGCTTGTTCAAGGAGAGGAAGCTGTTCTGCCTTTTCCCCCAGGAATTCCGCAATCTGGGCAAATTTTGGGATGTCTCCCAAGACATTGAATTCCATTACATAAGGGATAAGAAGGCCGTTGGCGATCCCATGGGCCACGTTGAATTGCCCTCCCAGGGGATAAGCCAAGGCATGTACCGCTGTCACGCCGGCGTTGGCAATGGCGATCCCAGCATAGAGGCTCCCAATGGACATATCGTAACGGGCCGGCAAGTTATTCCCGTTGGCTACAGCTGTCCTCAGGCTTCGACCGATAAGGATTATCGCCTCTCTGGCGAAAAGATCGGTCAGTATGGTGGCATTGTTAGAAGTATAGCATTCAATGGCATGGGTGAGGGCGTCGATGCCGCTGGAAGAGGTCACCGTAGGAGGCATGGAGAAGGTCAGGAGGGGATCAACGATGGCAACCCGCGGGAGAATGTAAGGGCTTACGACAGCTTTCTTTAACTTCGCCTCAATGTCGGTCAAAATCGCGTTAGGCGTTGCCTCCGCACCTGTTCCCGCTGTCGTAGGTATGAGGATCGTAGGGATCCCTGGATTCTTCACCAGATTGACCCCAAGATAGTCCTGTACCGTTCCGGGGTTCGTGCACATCACCGAGGCCACCGATGCGATATCCATGGAACTGCCACCCCCTACCCCAAGGATAAGGTCGTACCTATCCCTCTTCGCCATTTCAATACAGGCTTCCGCGCAGCCGATGTCTGGATCGGAGATTACCTTATCGAAGATATCGATTACAATTCCCTCCCTTTTTAAGGGGGCTTGGATCTTCTCAACAATGCCCGACGCGATTACCCCCTTGTCCGTCACGAGAAGCCCCTTCTTTGCTTCCAAGGCTTTTGCTTCTTCTCCCAACCTCTCGAGGGAACCCACCCCTGCCAGGATCAGGTGGGGAGACCTGAAACTAATAATCTTATTATCCACTGGGGATCCTCCTTCAAACATGCCGGATTATTTCCGGTATGCGTTCCGGTTAATAATGCTACGAAAACGCTGTCAATGGAGCTATTTTCAAAGGAATCCGTTGCTACCTTACGAGACAAGAGGCTTTCTGTTTCTGGGGGTTGTATACTAAATGGAAAAAGTTGTCAAGATCGTTTAAACTATAACGAAATCTGAGCTTATCACTAGACCACAAAAATGGAGGTGGGTGATGAAAATTGTGGGAATCTTAGGGAGTCCAAGGAAAGGCGGCAACACGGAGGTATTATTGGATGTGGCGCTGGAAGAGGCTCAAAAAAATGGGGTTATCATCGACAAAATATCACTAAGGGATAAGTCAATCGCTCCTTGTGATGGGTGTCTAGGCTGCACCCAGACGGGGAAGTGCGTGATCGAAGACGATGGGCAAGAGGTTTACAACAAGATGTTGGAGGCAGAAGGGATCATTTGGGCAACTCCTGTCTACTTCTGGTCCATGACCAGCCACACAAAGACATTGATGGACCGAACCTATGCCCTCGGATTTCCCAAACTGCGACTGGTCAACAAGGTAGGAGGTTTGATCACCGTAGCAGGAGGCCGAGGCTGCATGAGTACGGCCAATATTTTCAACATGTACTTCAACTATAATCACATGTTTTTTGCGGAGTTTGCATATGGCTATGCTCATGAAAAGGGGGAGATCAAAAAAAATACTTTTGCCAAAAACATGGTCAAAGAGATGATCCACCAGATGATCTCTCTTATCAATGCCAGTTTGAAATATCCTGAAGAATTTGATATCCCAATGCCTCGATTCGTAAGGAAGAAATACCAGGTGTAAAAAGGGCGTCCATGATATTTGTCATTAGCTTATCCCTCGCTTGCCCGTGAGCTTAAAGAGTTCACGTGTTTCCCCGGGTGATGTGGGCTCCATATCCAGCTCTTTAAGGATACGAACAATCTTTTGTACCATCTCGGCGTTGCTCCGGGTCAAAGTCCCCTTACCCAGGGTTAATAGGAGAATTTGGGAGTAACGTAGAATGCTGAATAGGCTATATTCGGAATCGTGGCTTTCACCTGGGACTCCAAATCTTTGGTAATCGTCTCAAATTCCGCCTCGGGAACCTCTTCGTCCACGTCGATATCGGCCGCGATGATAATTCTCTCGGAGGATTCAGCGATCACGCGAAAATCATGGTAGCCGGTTATTCGGGGGGATAGCTCCACAATCTTTCTGAATTGATCCTCCACGGCCTGCACCTCAGGGGTCTTTTCCAGGAGAGGATCGGTATGGCATACCGCTTCGCCTCCGTACATTTTTCGCAGTTTAGCCTCGCATCGCTCCGTTATCTCGTGCATGCTGGCTGAACCAAATTTCTCGGGGATCTCAACATGAGCGGAAATCAAGTACATCGATCCATAGTCGTGGAGGATGATTTCGTGAACGTCTTCGATCCCTTCGACCGATTTGGAAGTTTCCCGGATCCTCTGTATTATATCCCTGCTGGGCGCTTTTCCGAGCAGGGGGACTATCGCCTCCCGGCCATGGTCAAACCCCAGGTACAGCAACCATGCCGATACAAGGATGCCGATGTAACCGTCCAGCTCGGGACGGTGATAATGGTGGCCCGCCACCAGACCTCCTATAACGGTGATGGTGATCACCGCCTCAATACGATGGTGGAAGGCATTGACCAAAATGGCATGGGAGTCAACCCGTTTTCCGAGATAGCGAACGAACTGCCCAACCCACTCCTTTACGAAAATGGTGGCAAGGAGTATCCATGGCAGGGCAGACCAATAGTGGATACCATGGGGATCGAGAACCTGATGAACCGACCTCTCGCCGATCTGTATCCCGGAAACAAAGAGGAACACAGACATGATAAGCGGGGCCACATGCTCCATCCGACCGTGCCCGAAGGGTGTCTTTGCCGTGGCAGGCCGGGATGTTATCCAGAAACTAACCACCAGAATAATAGAATTGACAAGGTGGGAGAGGAGATGGAAGGCATCCGCCACGACCGATATCGATCCAGACTTCAATCCAAGGACCATCTTCAATATAAACAGTGAGAGAGTGGCCACGATGGAAATCCATCCGGCCAGCAACCCATGTCGAATCCGGACCCGTTTGTTATCGGTATCGTCGAAGCCCTCTATGAACCACTTGCCGAGAGCCCGGTTGGCCGTTTCGAGAATTTTCATCCCCAACCCTCCTTCCATAGTGAGGGTACATGATGAATGAAAAAATTAACCATTTTTGTATGGCCCGTGTCAATGGAAACCCAACAAGGATGTAGACGTAACCTCCTCTAAGGTGCGAACCCGATCATACACCTCATCGTTCACGTCGGCGTGGTGTTGGATTTCAGCACAGCTCCAGGTTGACCGTGTCCGCGAAATGAGATAGAGTGCACCCACATCCTCGTACTCCTGGGAGCAGAGATGATTTGGGTCCAATTTATTATAGCCGCCGGTATCATAATCGTCTCGGGATATAAGTTATCCCACTATGGCGACCAAATCGCAAAGAGAACGGGTCTCGGCAAAACCTTTATGGGTATCGTCTTGTTCTCGACCGTCACCTCTCTCCCGGAGTTGAGCGTTTGCATCACCTCTACCTCGGTTGTCGGTGCGCCCGATTTGGCAATCGGCAACATCTTCGGCAGTAACCTCTTCAATCTCCTGCTGATCGCAGTCCTCGATATCGTGCAGGGAAAGGGGGCTATCCTCGACCTCCTCTCCCTAAGCCATGTTCTTGCCGCAAGCCTCGGAATCTTGCTTGCGGGACTAACCATTCTCTCTATTGGCCTCGGATTGAGTTTCAATCTGGGTTTTTTGGGGCTCGAAAGCATCATCCTGATTCTGATCTACGCACTGGGAATAAAAATTCTCTACCGCCATGAGATGTTGGGATCACTACCGGATAGCTCTGAAGCTCAAGAGGCGGAGGAAATTCCGAAGGGAAAATCGGTTTACATATATTTTGCCATCGGCGCTATTGCCATCGTAGGCGCTGGATTGTGGCTTGCGGTCACGGCCGATGCCATTGCCCAGGCGACGGGCTGGGGGAGGTCCTTTGTTGGAAGTTTCATGCTCGCCGTTGTGACATCGCTTCCGGAACTCGCGGTGGGAATTTCGCTGGTCAGAATGGGGGCTTTTGATATGGCCATCGGAAACCTCTTGGGAAGCAATATCTTCAACATCGCGATCATTCCCGTGGCAGATATCTTTTTCACCAAAGGGGCCATATTGGCCAGTGTCTCACAGGACCATATCCTAACGGCTGTCCTGGGAATCGTAATGACCAATATTGTCATTATGGATCTCATCTATAGAGCCAAGAAAGTCCCCTGGCGGATTGGTTGGGGGTCCATTTCCATAATCGCCCTCTATTTCCTGGGGAGCATTACCCTCTTCAAGCTGGGAGTTCGCTGAAAAAAACTCTTCCGTTGGATAAAGAGGATAGAATCCTTGACTGGAGTTTCCTCAGAAAAAAGCATGTAATTACTCTAACTTGCTAAAAAAGTTACAAAAATTAGAGTGAACAAATGCCAAAGCCCCAATTAGAAATAAATGCCAAATGTCAAAGCTCAAAGCTCAAGTAAATTACCCCGCAGCAGAGCTGCGAGGCATTCAAAATCAAAAACTAACCGTTCTTGGTGCTGATGCTTGATTTATCGACGGATGACGTCATATGATACTTGGGATCATAGACAGCATGCCTGGTTCGTCTAATCGGGCTCATGTCCAACGTATATCATAATTCATCGCCTTCGGCGAGCCTGTTTT